>CBDVCG010000206.1:0-4639 GCA_965372425.1 uncultured Anaerolineales bacterium | reverse complement strand
ACTGCTCGATCAGCGATATCCATTACGAGACCCATGTCGTGTTCAATCAATAAGATCGTCGTGCCTTCTTGTTCATGTAGATCAAGGATAAATCGAGCCATATCCTCCTTCTCTTCTTGATTCATCCCAGTCATCGGTTCATCCAGAAGGAGCAACCGGGGTTCCATGGCTATCGCACGCCCTAGCTCCACGCGCTTACGCAGACCATAAGGAAGCGCCCCGACGGTTGCTTTTCGGATATGCTCCATTTCTAAAAGATCGATGATCTCCTCCACACGTTCACGGTGGACGATGTCTTCCCGATGTGCAGGTCCCCAATAAAGGAGGCATTGAAGAAAATTGGCTTTCATATGGATGTTTCGAGCAGCCATGAGGTTATCGAGCGTAGATAATCCTGTATATAACGCAATATTTTGGAAAGTACGAGCGATTCCCAGCTGTGCGATTTGATATGGAGGGAGTTCGGTTAAATCATGTCCCTCAAAATAAATATGTCCCTCTGCAGGATGGTAGAAGTTGTTCAAGCAGTTAAGCATGGAAGTTTTTCCGGCGCCGTTGGGGCCGATGAGCGCAAGGATTTCACTCTGACGCACATCGAAACTGACATCCACGAGGGCTCGATTGCCGCCGAAACTTAAGGAGACGTTTTGAACGCTCAACTGAACTGTGTCAGTATTCATACAATCCATTTAGTCATCATCATTGGTGATAATGATGCTTCTATTGGGAATTTATTTGCGCTCCCTGGGTCGGGAGCAGGCATCCTCTGGCGGGATCACCGTAACCCTGGAAAATGACGGTGGGAGGCACTTAATCAAGTGCTGGTAGGAGTGGAGGGTGTTGAACCCACCGCGTCGTGCATTAATCATAGTAATATGATTTGGAAAGTCAAATTGCTTCAGTCAGGATGGTCTTCGGAAATCGAAAACACGAACCAAAGAAATCCTTCTCCGACCGGATCAGGAAATCATGGTCGGCCCAGCTCAATATCTATAACGTGGGAGATGAAGGTATCAAGCTTTCTCGCAGGGGAGAATTAACCATGCAGGAATATTTTACATCCGGCAGATCATGATAGGGTTGATCGGATGACTAAGAGGTTTCTGATTTTGCTGCCACGGCCAACCTCTCGAGTGGCCGCAGCGACACAATCCATGCCCACAGTAATATGGCACCTCCCAGTAATACCTGAAAGACGGGGAAAACCTCGGAGATCGTGCGGATCATGGATTCGGCGGGTTGGAGTATGCCGGCCACCGCGTAGACCAACGAAGCGCATAAGGGCATCAGGAGCAAACCCAAAAGATGCCTTCCACGGACTGTCCCGATCAGTTTCGTAAACACGGTGTCTTCTTCGCCGCGATGACGATGGATGACCAAAGGGAAAATCACTACAGAGATCATGATGACCAGCTTAAGACTGGCCATCGGGAGAATGGAGAACACATGCAGGGCAAAAATAGCAATGAGAGCGATCAAAACAAACCCCTTCTCTACCACACCCAATTTGAAGTGACGCTGTCATCCGCCGCGACCCAGCAACCAGAGGCTGCCTGCCACCATGAGCGTGAACCCAAACGCATACATCACAAATTGTGGAGCCGCCCAGAGTGTGTCACCTGAGGCCACTTCGCCAATGGCAGCTAGATGTTCCCACTCTGCGATATTTTCCGGCAGCCAGAAAGAAGTTGCATTAACCTGCCCCTTTCATACTACGCATCTCAAAAAGAAAATTTTGATAGAATCATGTCAGTATGTCTCACTTGTTAAAGACACTTCACAGTGTCGGGACTGCTCACCCAGCTTAATGCATAATCATCGGGTATATATGGAGAATCTAATCATGCGAAAATCTATCTGGCTCCCTCTTATCATTTTCATCGTCCTTCTGGCCGCGTGTTCCAATTCAGGGGGGACGACGTTGACGGAAGGGATCACATTCCGTTCCGCGGACGAAATCATCGAAGGACCGCTTGAAGTAACGAATTTCGCCACCGATGGCAGCGCCACCCTCCCAATCCATACGTCGGTTCCGGTAGCCTGTACGGTCGTTTATGGGACCACACCTGAATTCGGTTCTCTAACCCTGGATCAGGATATGGCCGGCGGGACGCACTCGGATCACAACCCCCTGCTCTCCGGGTTGGAACCCGAAACCACCTACTACTTTCGAGTACAGGGTGTGGACGATGACGGGAACATTTACCTTTCTGAGGTAATGACCTTTACCACGCCCCCGCTGGATGATTCTCCTACCGAAAATCTGGCCTCTCCCCTGCAAGGCGCGGAGATCACCGGGTACAGCAGCGCCTTTGGAGGCGCCGCCCCCGATGAGCGCTGGGGCGCGATGAGCGCCTTCGACGATAATCCGAATACTGAGTGGTCCAGCGCCGGGGACGGGGATGACGCCTGGATTGAGATCAAGTTGGCTCAGCCAGCTCTTATTGATGCGGTTTCCTTCCAGAGTCGAGCGATGCCGGATGGCAGCGCCATCACCTTGGCCTTTACCGTGACGACCGAAAATGGCGAGGTTGTGGGTCCCTTTGACGTGCCGGACACCAGCCAGCCTTATGAATTTGAGTTAGCTTTTGACGCCCAGACATTGCGGTTCGAGCTAGTCGAAACGACAGGCGGTAATACCGGTGTGGTGGATATTGCCGTTTTTGGAGAATTTATCGAGTAATACTTTCTTTGATCGTCAGGTTGGTATTCCAAGGGTGGGCTCGTGAATTCTGACTGCCTGGAACCCAGCGAGCTTCTTTTCCTTCGACATCACGCATTCTATCCCAGATAGAATAGCAAATAAGTATGTGTACTCAACATGATGATTGAGCCGCTGCACTCTGATAAGTCGTCCATCCATGCCAGATTCGTCCAATCAATTCTCATCTCCATCATAATCCGGCATATCTCCTACGAAATACGGCAAATCTGGGTGCCCGAGCTGCTGACGAATGGCATGGGCTTCGCCCGTGTGAAAGAAGTAATGATAGGTGGTGCGTTGCATCCTGGTACCGACGTTTTCTCCTGAGCGGACACTGTTTTGCGCCAGCATCTGTTTTGTAGCCGTCCCGAACAAAGAATCCTCAAATGCCTTGATGTCCTGCTCCAGATGCACCAGCAACTGCTCAGTTGTCAATGAATCCAAGAATTTGTCAGCAGCGGCGGTGATATCGTGCCAGACCTGCCACATATCGGCCAGCGGAGGCGTGGTGGCAGGTTGACCGAAACCAACCAATTTATTCAGCTGAGGGTGAAGCACTCTACCCTGAGGGAAAAACACAAAATAGTATTGTTCCTGGGCTGCCATGTGGCCGACCATCCAACTGATACAGTTCATGGGCATGATGCGATGGCGAGCGTCTTCATCAGAGACGCCCTCCAAACAACGGACAAATTCACCCCGAGCAAAACGGAGCTGGGTTATGAGTGTGTGAGTCATACATATTCCTTTCCTTGTGCTTGTTCCAAGCAACTTGATACGGATTGCAACCAATCAAAGCACCATCACCTGGCTGAGGAATTCAGCGGCTTCGGACTGGGAGATTATTGAACCTCTTTACGCTTTACAACACCCAACCCAGACCCTTCAGGCAATATCAACTGTGCACCACGATAGGTTACTCCTTGATAGGGATCGTTCTTTATTAACAATGGCCCGTCAAGGTCAACATATTCACACAACGAAGCCAAATGTGCTGCGGCTGTCACTCCAACGGAACTTTCTACCATACAACTCAGCATCACCTGCATGTCGAAAGATCGTGCAATCTCAATCATCCGCATGGTTGGTTTGATCCCACCGCTTTTCATTAACTTAATGACCACACCATCGACTGCATCAACGTGGTCGATTACATCTTGGGGAGTCCGGATATTCTCATCGGCGAAAATTTTCACCCCTGGGTTGCGAGCACGCAGCCGTCGTAAGCCCTCGATATCACCTACGGGCAGGGGCTGCTCCACCAGCTCCAGGTCGTACTCCACCAAGCGGGGAATCAACTCAGCAGCTTGCTCGCGTGTCCAGCCCGCGTTGGCATCAACTCGAAGAACTGCATCAGTTTCCTCGCGGATGGAACGTACGATGGCTTCATCGTCTACACTGCCCAGTTTGATTTTAATGATCGGCCACCCACTTTGCTTGGCCTGCTGCGCCATCTTTATCGGGACATCCATTGCAATTGTTATGGATGTCGAAGGCATCTGCTGCGTTGTTAAACCTAAAAGGTTGTATAACGGTATCCCCTGGCGCTTCCCCCAGAGATCGTGTAGGGCAATGTCCAGTGCTGCTCTTCCGGAAGATGACCCGAGAGGTAATGTTTCTAGAATTTTCTCAATCTGTATCGGATCGTCACTGAATTGCTCTGATGCTGAGCGAAGATAATCTATTATCCCGGTCTGCGATTCTCCTAGATAATGAACGCCAGCTCCTTCCCCGATGCCTTCATCCAATCGCACAAGCACATTGTGGCGTCGTTCGCTTACCCCGTGCGCTATCTTAAAGGGGGTTTTTAGATCCAGTGTGATTGGTTCCCAGCTTAGATTCATATATAGATCCATAAGTTGGAATTATCTGTAAGTCAAAATATAGTTATTCACTATCTCAACAGCCCTCGCTACACCATCTTCGGCCCGAATC
>CBDVCG010000205.1:0-4641 GCA_965372425.1 uncultured Anaerolineales bacterium | reverse complement strand
AATGCTGATGGCGCCAACGATGATCCATCCAGGAGACCCACCCTCACCAAACGCACCCCATACAAACAGTACGCCGAAGAATATCAAGATCGCAGCTGCGATGTAGGCAATAATTTTCACCCCGCTCATACAACCTCCCGTTTATAAAATGTCCAACCTAGTGTAGCAAAATGGTTCCATTCTCACAAATAGATGAAGGATACCAAATCTCCCTGCGCAGGAGTTTCCCTGTATGAGAGCTCCCTCTTTATGGTGCATCCGCTGCTTGATTCTCATCTTTGCTAGATTAGAATTGAAAGCAATCCTTCACCTGACTTTAAGATGAAGTTGACCTGCCAATGAAATGGTTGGCTCTGACAGCTTGGGCGTGCTGCGGACTGCAGGTCCGACATCGTTTCTCACCTAGGGGCGGACCTGTATGTCCGGCCCGAGAAAGATGGGGGGTTCGCACCAACGATCCAACAGTGATGTATTTGCGAAGAGCCAGAACGGGCGGCGCCAATCTTGGGCGTAGTCGAAGGATCGTCTTCTCCAACGCTGGTTTAAGGAAGGCGATCTTGGAGATTGGTACGCTGACGCTTGCAAGAAAGATACAGGCCACATAGCACCACAATAGCAAGAGGAAAGTTATAATGGATAGAACCAATCGTTAATCACGCAATGTAGCCATTCAGGAGCAAAATGAATATTACCGCCATCGCAAACAGCACCATTGGTCCCTTTCTAGGCGCATTAATAGGCAGGCTTCTTAGCAGACCACAAGCGTACCGACTCTCAGACTTTCTCACCAGACGGGCTGCCTCCCGTGAGAATTCGAAGATCTACCGTGCCATTCGCTCCAATCAAGCGGTTGTCCAGGACCTTCCCTATGATTCTTCGGAGCTAGATGGTGTTGTGGAGCGAGTGCTCCAACGGGCCGGTCGCGGACTTGCGGACTTTTTTACTGCGCTGGGAGGTGGGCTTGAAAAATATCCGGATACCATCTCGATCGAGGACCATCTTATAGAAGATGCACGACGCTCACATTCCGAGGGGAGAAGTATGATGTTGTGCGGTCTGCACATGAGCAGCTTCAATTTGATCCTTCTCGATTTGGTGAAGTTCGGTGTTGAAGTTCAGGTCCTGTCTTTTGCAGACCCGGGGGGTGGGTATAAATCCGACAATTTCATACGCCGACGATACGGCGCACATGTAACACCCATCAATACACAATCTCTCCGTGAAGCATATCGAAGGCTTCAAAACAACGGCTTTGTTATGACTGCTGTCGATCGCCCCGATGTCGGGGGCGAGAAACTGAACTTCTTTGGTAGACCAACCGAAATGGCTATAGGACATGCTCGCATGGCTGTCAGGACAGGCGCCGATGTGATCGTTGGGGTGTGTACAATGGTAGATGAGGGGAAATACGTCATCACCGGTCCACCCATCATTCGACCTGAAATAACGGGTGATGTGAAGGCAGATTCGCTTCGCCTTGCCCAACAGATCCTCGATGAATTGGAGGGTTATATTCGGGATCGACCGGAGGAATGGGTTATGTACTTTCCGTTGTGGCCGGATGAAATTCCACCTCAGGAAAATTAATTGAATTCCTGTCATGGCGGGAATCGGGTGAGAAAGGGTTGGATGCATGCGTAGTGATGATGTCTCAATGAGAATCGAGGAATTACGGACCGAGATTCGTCTCCATAACTACAATTATCATGTTTTGGACGCCCCGGTGATCAGTGATGTTGAGTACGACAAATTGTTCTGGGAATTGCTCGATCTTGAAGCGGAGTATCCAGAATATGCCTCCTCATCATCTCCCTCACAAAGAGTTGGAGGAGAGATATCGGAGCGCTTCAAGCGTGTACCACATCCCACTCCCATTTTGAGCTTAGCCAATGCCTTTGATGAAGAAGAAATCCTCGCCTGGTATGAACGCATCACAAGACTTGACGAACGAGTACAAGATACTGATTTCATCGTTGAACCTAAGCTAGATGGCCTCACGGTTGTGCTTCACTATGAGAACGGCGTCTTCACACAAGGAGCGACGCGCGGGAATGGTGAGGTTGGTGAGGATATCACACCTAACCTGCGAACCATTCGCAGTCTGCCCCTACACATTCCAGTTAAACCAACGGGTGTTTCGCCGCCGAGTCGACTGATAGTGAGGGGGGAAGCTCTCATTCTTCTAGATGATTTTTCCGAGATGAACAGGCGTCTGGCAGAAGAAGGTGAAAAAACCTATGTCAATCCACGCAACACTGCATCTGGAGCGCTGAGGCAGCTCGATCCCAGTTTAACGGCATCCCGTCCGATCAGCCTCATGTGCTATTCAATAGTCGCAGTTGATGGGACCCAAATCAGCACACAAAAAGCAGCGTTGGAATACCTGGCAGCGATGGGTTTTCCAATCGTGGATGGGATCACCCACGCTTCTAATATTCAGGAGGCGATAGAGGCCTCAAAAAAGTGGATCGACAAAAGGGACTCGCTCCTGTATGAAGCCGACGGCGCGGTGATTAAGATCAACGATCTAGACCTGTATAACGATCTCGGCGTTGTCGGGAAAGATCCACGAGCCGCCATTGCGTATAAGTTCCCTGCGCAGGTCGTAACTACTCGACTCGAAGATATCAAGATAAACGTGGGAAGAACTGGTGTAATTACCCCCTACGCGGTCTTGGAACCGGTAGAAGTAGGAGGGGTAACCGTACGACAAGCGACATTGCACAATTTCGATTTCATCAAGGAAAAGGATCTTCGAGTTGGTGATCGCATTCTTCTTAAACGAGCCGGAGACGTGATTCCATACGTAATTGGTCCCGTCCTGGAGGCGAGAACCGGGGAGGAAGTCAAGTTTAAAATCCCCAATAAATGTCCCTCCTGCCGCGTCCCACTCGAACATGTGGAAGGTGAGGTTGCCCTCTATTGTGGCAATGCGGCTTGCCCAGCCCAACTGGTGCGAAATATAGAGCATTTCGCTTCTAGAGGCGCGATGGACATCGAGGGTCTTGGGATCAAAATCGCGCAGCAGCTGGTCGATCACGAAGTCACCTATGATGTCGCGGATTTGTATACGATTTCACCGCGTGATCTTATGAAGTTGGATGGATTTGGCGAGAAGAAGGCAGATAATTTGATTAGCGCAATCGACGCCTCCCGGTCCCAACCCCTCGACCGTTTGATTATGGCTTTGGGGATCCGCAATGTCGGCGAAACCGTTGCGTCAGATCTAGCCAGGACTTTTCAAAACCTTGAGGCACTTAAATCTGCGGACACCGCGCAATTGGAAGACCTTGAAGGTATTGGCCCGAAGGTTGCCGGGACGATTGTCGATTGGATGTCGCAAAGTTCGAACCGTAAGATACTAGCCAAACTTAAGGTTGCAGGTGTCTGGCCCGAAATAGTCTCGGCGCAAAAGCAAGAAGGAGCCCAGAGCCTGGCAGGTTTAACGTTTGTCATCACTGGTACACTCGCTTCGTACACTCGTCAGGAGGCGAAAGCGCTTATAGAACGTCACGGTGGCAAAGTGACTGGCAGTGTGAGTCGAAAGACGGATTATGTTCTCGCCGGCGATAAAGCAGGATCGAAGCTTGAACGGGCAGAGGAGTTAGGCGTCCCCACCCTTGATGAAGCAGGGCTACAACAATTGATCGACGTTTAGCCTTTCGATAAATACCAGTTCTTACACTCTCATCATGCACATTAGAGGCGGACGTATCGGCAACGCCAAACGGGTTCGTTATGTTGTATTTGTTTTGCTTGGTGTTGCCGGGCTCCTGGCAAAGAGTTGGTCGTCGAGTTTCCTGCCTGAAATTTTCTTGAGTTACGCTGGCAATGTTGCTGTTTCATTTTCTGTCTACTTCATCGTTCGACTGGCCACTGAGGGAAGGCTCCACCAGATTCTGAGCGCAGCCGTGGCGATGTTCATTGTTGGAACCTTTGAAGTTACCGACGGTTTCGGGGTTATGGTGAATGTTTACGATCCGATAGATCTCCTCGCCGACGCTCTGGGCATCATGGTCGCTGTATCCGTGGATGTCATCACGGATCGAGGCAACAGGACATCGCAACTTTGAAAGCTCTGTTACAGATGTTTGCTCACCATAAGCGGAATGAGAAAGCCTGCACTGAGATTGTTACGAGCACTGGAGAGCCGAGGCATGAGTTCAGCACGCATCACACTTAAAGAAGGTCGGGATCGATCGTTGCTTCGACGACATCCCTGGATATTTTCGGGCTCTGTTGCCAAGCTTGAAGGGGAGCCATCCGCCGGGGAAACCATTGATATTTACACTGCAGATGGGGGATGGATTGCCAGGGCTGCATATTCCCCTCAGTCGAAGATCCGGGCGCGTGTGTGGACATGGGATCGGGATGAGGAGATCGATGAAGATTTCTTCGCTCGACGGATCGATGTCGCGCTTGGCGCCCGCGCCAGCCTTCAAGAAGATCGAACTATTTCGGCTTACCGTGAAATATATGCCGAATCCGACAATATCCCGGGCTTGATCATCGACCGCTACAACGATATTCGAGTTGTCCAGTTTCTCACCGTAGGTGTTGAGCATTGGCGAGCGACGATCGTAGGTATCCTGGGGGGATTGGGAGATTCCTCTGGAATATTCGAACGCTCAGATACGGATG
>CBDVCG010000204.1:0-4647 GCA_965372425.1 uncultured Anaerolineales bacterium | reverse complement strand
CGCAATATACTCTCCTTCAATTGCTCGCGAGCGACCCTCCTGATCTCTTCGTGGTCGGCGATCCAGATCAATCCATCTATCGCTGGCGAGGCGCCGATTACAGGAATGTGGGGCGCTTCAAGGAAGATTATCCCGGCGCACGCACGATTCTTCTCGAGCAAAACTACCGATCAACTCAGACCATCCTTGACGTTGCCACGGCCATTATCGATCGCAACCACGGAAGGGTAAAAAAACATCTCTTCACAGAGCGCGGGCGGGGGGAACCCATCGTTCTTCATGAGGCCTACGATGAAGCCGATGAAGCATCTTATGTGATCGATACAATCGCAAAGCTAACGCTTATCGATGATAGCGATCCCCGAGATTGTGCTGTGATGTACCGCACCAACGCCCAATCAAGAGCCCTCGAGGAAGCTTTTCTCCGCAAGGGTCTTCCATATCGACTGGTTGGTGCTCAACGTTTTTATGGTCGCCGCGAGGTGAAGGACCTCATCGCTTACTTGCGACTCGTACATAATCCCGTTGATAAAGTCAGCCTCTTAAGGATAGTAAACACCCCGCCTCGCGGGATTGGTGCAAAAACAGTCGAGTCTCTTTTAGCTATCGCAAGTTCGCGCCAGATCGAACCGTACGAGGTCATAATAGAACTCTCACGCGATCAGGGCAACGCCCTCGAAGCGGGGCTCCAAGCTCGCGCGCTAAGATCTATTGTTGATTTCGGAGGCCACCTCGATGAGTGGTTACAAATTCGTAATCAAATTGCCTTGGTTGAGCTCATTAACAAGGTGCTGCGAGACATTGGATATCAGTCCTATTTGGTCGACGGCACAGAAGAGGGAGAAGAGCGCTGGGAAAACATTGAAGAATTGCGTGCAGTTGCCGAGGAGTACACAGATACAGGGCTCACCACATTCCTGGAACATGTGGCACTCATCTCAGATCAGGACACGCTCACAGAAACACTAAACGCTCCAACACTCCTCACGCTTCATGCTGCTAAAGGACTTGAATTCCAAAACGTGATTATCATCGGCCTTGACGACGGGGTGTTGCCTCACTTGCGTTCATTCGACGATCCCGAAGCGATGGCGGAGGAGCGCAGGCTTTTCTATGTGGGCGTGACAAGGGCCATGGATCGGCTTATCCTCGTACGTGCCTTCCGAAGACGAATCGCGGGACCCTCAACGCTCGCCGAACCATCGAGGTATATCGATGATCTACCCCCCGATCTCGTTGAAGGTGTGCGTCTGGACCGTTTTTCCTGGGAAAACAGGACCTATCAAGCTGAAACCAGTTGGGATCCCGTCAATCGGGATCCGGTTGAGCCACACTTTAAAGTAGGTATGCGAGTGCATCATGGCACTTTCGGAGAAGGTATCATCATAAATACCAAACTCGATCGGGACGATGAAGAGGTTACAATCTCGTTCGAGAACGGTGAGACCAAGCATCTCGTCGCCTCGCTTGCCGGGCTGGAAATCTTAGACTAAGCAGCAGAAGATCTTTTGGCGGCGGTAAGCTTGTAGAGCTAATACCCTGGAGAGACTATGAATATCTTTTTAACTGGAGGGGGCGGATACATCGGGTCCGCTGCCGCTGCCGCTCTATTGAAGGCAGGCCATAGTGTGACCGTATACGACTCGCTCATCACCGGCCATAAGGAAGCGATCCCAGAAGAGGCGCGTTTCGTCCACGCCGACCTTGGGAATCAGGAGATGGTAAGTTCCACTTTGAAGTCGGAACGGTACGACGCTATCATGCACTTCGCAGCATTTATTGAGGCGGGTGAAAGCATGCGCGATCCGGGGAAATACTTTTATAACAACCTGGTTCTTTCAATTCATTTGATCGATGCCGTCATCAAGGCTGAGATACCCCGGTTTGTGCTTTCGTCGACAGCAGCCGTATACGCATCCAGCGATGACCCCCTCACGGAAGGTGCTCCACTTGGTCCGACCAATGTATACGGGCAGACAAAACTTATGATTGAACAAGCCCTGAACTGGTACAGCGCTGTTTATGGGTTAAAGTTCGCGGCACTGCGCTATTTCAATGCTGCCGGCGCGTACCCGGGTCGTGGCGAAGCGCACCAACCAGAGAGTCACCTCATCCCTCTTGTTCTCCAGGTCGCGCTGGAGCAGCGAGAGGAAATTCATATATTTGGAACGGACTATCCCACCCCCGATGGAACCTGCATCCGTGATTACATCCACATCGCCGACCTTATCGACGCACACCTTCTCGCCCTTGAGGCGCTGGGCGATCATGATCAGCTTGTTTACAACCTCGGGAATGGCGCTGGCTATTCAGTTCGCGAAGTCATCGATACCGCCCGGGAGGTGACAGACCGTCCGATCCGTGAAATCGATTCACCGCGCCGACCCGGAGATGCCCCCAGGCTCGTCGCAAGTTCCGAAAAAATTCGGCGCGAACTTGGATGGAAACCGGCATTCCCTGAGATCCAGCAGATCATAGCCAGTGCCTGGGCATGGCACAGCAGCCATCCCCAAGGGTACGCATCCTAACCCAACCGCGGTAAGACCAAAAGTTCGCTGTGAACCAGCGTGCTATAATCGCAGCCATCTCAAATCGGCGCCTTGCCGCATAATCCATAAACGGAAGAGAGCCAGTTGATGACTCCTCAAACATTTTCTGTCCCCCCAGACGGAGAAAAGATCGAATCCCGCGCGGGAAAACTCTTCGTCCCGGCTCGCCCCATCATCCCGTTCATCATAGGTGATGGTACCGGTCCGGATATTTGGAGCGCTGCCGTTCGAGTGTTCGATGCCGCCGTGAGAGGTGCTTATGGCGATCAAAAATCGATTGCCTGGATGGAGGTTTTTGCGGGGCAGAAAGCCTTTGACACCTTCGGCGAGTGGCTGCCCGAAGAGACCATACAGTCTTTCCGAGAATATTTCGTCGGCATTAAGGGCCCTCTCACAACGCCGGTTGGGGGCGGAATTCGTTCACTTAATGTCGCGCTTCGTAAAGCGCTCGACCTTTATGTATGTCTAAGACCATTGCGTTATTTCACCGGAGTACCATCTCCCGTGAAGCGCCCCCAGGATGTGGACATGGTTATTTTCCGTGAGAACACGGAAGATATCTACACCGGGCTCGAGTTCGAATATGGCACGGACGAAAACGAAGCGTTTCGAACCTGGCTGGCCGAATCACTTCCAGAGGACTTCGCAAAAATCCGCTTTCCGGATTCTTCCGGATTCAGCATCAAACCTGTCTCGCGTGAGGGTACTGAACGCCTCGTTCGCGCCGCCATTGTCTGGGCGATAGAGAACGATCGCCGCTCGGTCACACTTGTGCACAAAGGCAACATCATGAAGTTCACCGAAGGAGCGTTCCGAAACTGGGGCTACGAACTTGCGGAAAGTGAATTTGCGGATGAGGTGTACACCTGGGCACAGTGGGAGCGCACCAAGGCATCGAGCGGCGAAGAAAAGGCTAATGCGGAGCAGAAAGAGGCGCTGGATTCAGGGAAACTGTTGATCAAAGATGCCATTGCGGACATCGTCTTCCAACAAACGATCACCAGGGCGTCGGAATTCGATGTCATCGCCACGATGAACTTGAATGGAGATTATCTCTCTGATGCCCTCGCGGCACAGGTAGGCGGCATCGGTATCGCCCCCGGCGGAAACATTAATTACACAACCGGTCGCGCTTTGTTTGAAGCCACACACGGGACCGCTCCGAAATACGCTGATCAAGACAAAGTCAACCCTGGTTCAGTGATACTTAGTGGCGAGATGATGCTGAGATACCTTGGCTGGAAGGCTGCCGCAGACCTCATTATCCGGGGGGTAGAAGGAGCCATCGTCGCAAAAACTGTCACCTATGACTTCCACAGACTGATGGAAGGCGCCACCCTGCTTTCTACTTCACAGTTTGGTGATGCTGTGATTGCGCACATGGCCCATGATTGAAAAACCTCACCTATCTGGCTGGGGTGTTGCATGGTTGTAAATCATCTGAAGAAGACAGGCTCCACGCCCTTTGATAAAATCTTCGCTGACCAAGGTGGAATGCTTGCTATAATAATTCTGTGACTGATTTAGACGTGCTTGCACACGATGTTCGATCAAGGCTGCTGGAGAACTACGGGCAGCCAGAGTGGCGGTCACCCCTACCCCCAATCGACGAACTTGTCTCGACTATCCTCTCCCAAAACACAACCGACGCCAACCGCGATCGGGCTTTCGACTCCCTGCGATCCGTCTTCCCATCCTGGGAAGAGGTCCGAGATGGAGAATCTTCGGACGTCATCGAGGCAATCCGGACAGCAGGCTTGGCCAACCAGAAAGGTCCACGCATTCAAGAAGCGCTCAAGCAAATCACTCTTGAGCGTGGAGAACTCGAGCTGGATTTTTTAAACGACCTTTCTACGGACGAGGCAAGCCAATGGCTGCAAGGCATCAAGGGAGTGGGGCCAAAGACTGCCGCCATCGTGCTGCTATTCTCCATGGGTCAACCCGCATTCCCCGTCGACACCCATGTGTATCGGGTGACCGGACGTCTCGGTTTAAGACCCGAGAAGATGAGCGTGGAGAAAGCACATATCCACCTGGAAACTCTTTTTGCGCAAGAAACTTACTACGACCTCCACCTCAATCTCATCCGGCATGGTCG
>CBDVCG010000203.1:0-4658 GCA_965372425.1 uncultured Anaerolineales bacterium | reverse complement strand
AGTTGCCGCGCCCATCCATTGCCCCGATGCGATCACCATCCCCATCTAAGGCGAGCCCCATCTGCCCCTGTCCCGATGCTATTGCACCTGCGAGAGCGCCCAGATTGGCATAGATTGGTTCAGGATGGATGCCGCCGAAGCCCGGATTCATCTCGCCTCTGATTTCAGCAACTTCACATCCCGTGCCCTGCAGGATCCCCTTGATCTGACCTCTTCCTGACCCGAACATTGAATCGACAACCATGATTTGGGGGTTATCCGCAATAATGTCGAAATCAATGAGTGAACGTACATGATCGTAATAGGCTGGGGTTGGATTGAAACGTTCGATAAGACCGGAAGCGCGTGCCTGATCGAAGTCCATCAAATTGGGCCCGCGGCCCCGAGATTCATTATCGTTGAGATAAACTTCGACCCTGCGGCACTGCTCTCCAATCGCAGATCCTCCATAAGTGGCTTTTAGCTTTACACCGTTGTAGCGAGGGGCGTTGTGAGAAGCTGTGATCATGATGCCGGCGATCGCACCAAGATGCCGGACAGAATATGAGACTGCCGGGGTGGGAACATCCGCCGTGGTGAGATAGACCTTGAAGCCATTTGCCGCCAATACACGCGCCGCCTCCGCGGCATATCGATCGGAGAGGAAACGGGTGTCGAAACCAACGACCATCCTGGTGCTGTCTGGTTTTGGGCCGCTGTAGGCACCGTTTAACCATTCCTCTGAGGCAACGGCATCCGCGATGGCCTGGGTGATCAGACGTAAATTATGAAATGTGAAGGTGTCGGAAATGACACCCCGCCAACCATCCGTACCGAAATGTATGGGCATTGCTTCTCCTCGAGTAGCGGCGGGATTGTATCAGCCGGCTTTCTGGTGGTCAATCAGCGATGAGCCCGATCCCGGTTGACGAAAATTGCAGCGGGGAGGCGATTCAACGTTATCAGCCCGGAATCAAGCATACACCAACCCCACCACGAGATCATTCAAGTTGGTGCCGGTCGAGCCAGTCCGTATTAAGCCCCCTACTGCGTCGAGGATGGGGTACGAATTGTTGTCCTCGAGGGCTCTCCTCGGCTCGAGATTGAATGCACGGGCTGTACTGGTGGTCCTGCCTGTGATGATCCCCCCGGCAGAGTCAGTGGGACCATCGACCCCATCGGTGGCGAAGCTCATCAACGCGACGTTTTCGGTATCTTCTAATGCTAACGATGCGGACAGGGCGATTTCCTGATTCCTCCCACCTCTTCCATCCCCGCGAATTGTCACGGTCGTCTCTCCCCCCATGAGCAGGCACTGAGGTTTTGATTTTTCGCTCTTTGAGGCGAGATGCATAAGCCGGTGTGCAATTCGCTGTCCGATTTCGCGAGCTTCTCCGGACATATGCGCGTGGATGATGCGAGGTTCAAACCCCAGCGCAGCCGCCTCAGATGCCGCAGCTCCAAGAATCATGCGGTTGCTCCCAATAATGATGTTCTTCGGCCAGGGGGCAGGGGGCCTCAGGGTTCGCGTGGTCCTTATTGCGGATTGGACATCCCCAGGCATGCGGTCCCAGATGCCATGTCTTACCATGAGGTTTTTTGCTCGACCGGGTCGATCGCTTCGCAGAACGGTTGGACCTGATGCAATTGAAGTCAACTGGTTCCCGACGACGTCTGAGAGAATAAGCGCAAGTACTTTCGCGGGCGCCGCCATGCGGGCAAGACCACCGGCTTTGGTTTGAGATAATGTACGACGAATGACATTGATCTCCTGGATGGGCGCGCCACAATCCAGAAGGGCCTGGTTCACCAGAACGAGATCTCCGAGCGATAGTCCTGGGATGGGAAGTTCAAACATCGCTGAGCCACCCCCAGAGATCAGCACGATCACAAGATCTTCTGATCGGGTCTCTCGAAGCAGAGTCTGAGCTGCGCTTCCGGCAGAGATGCTTCCAGCGTCGGGAAGGGGATGACCCGTCTTAATTGTGTTCAGTTGTGGAGGAAAATCCTCAGTAGGTTCGTCGAGGAATGTGACCACACCCGCATGAATTTGGGGACCCAGAATATCGAGCACCGCCCCGGCCATCGCCCCCGCGGCTTTTCCGATGGCGATTAGATAGATCCGTCCAAAATCAACCGGACCGTAAGAGAATGATCTGGTAGTAAGAATGCCCCCTGAAAAATCGAGATGGCGATGAACAGCTCGATGTGGATCGCCTGCTGAAAGGACGGCGGTTCGAATTTGCGAAAAGTGTGCAGGATGATCGGCAAACTCAGGAGGTTTCATACGAACGCCCAGAATTGAGCGAGGTGAGGGTCATTGGCTCTGAAGATTATCCACGGCTTGCAGCGCCGCGTTGGCGGGAGTCTCGATCCCCTGCAGGACCGCTGAGACCGCCTCCCAAATTGGAGGGCCGATTTTTAGGTAGATGGTATCGGCTGGCCTGGGTTGTGCCAGGGTCACCAGGCTGCTTGCAAGTGCGGAGTCGTCCCCGTCCGGCCATGCATCCAGTGAGGCGGATGTTGGTGGGAGCATGCCGAGAGCCCTGGTCCATGCGCCTAGAAAATTTGGATCAGCCAGCCACTCCATGAGCGAGACGACGAGCGCTTGTCTGTCCGGGTCCCGCGTGACCACGCCCCACGACAAAGTTTCCGTAAGGCTGATTCCAGGTTTATCCGGAGCAGGCGCAGGTAATGCTGCAATACCCTCACGCGCCTCAAGTGTGAGGTAGCTGTTGAGGGGCGTGATGGAGCTGGCAGCCCGACCCGAGTTGAGTTCCTCAAAGGTCTGTTTTGAATCACTGAAATCGAGCGAGCGGAGTGGAACGACGCCAGCCTCGCGAGCGGCCTCATAAAGTGAAAGAACTTCCATCAGCACAGCCTGATCAAGGAAAGGTTGTCCGTTCTCGTCTACGAGCTGACCTCCCTTTGAGAGATATTGACCCACGGTGAACGCGGCATTCGGATCACCAGCCGGGAAAAGAAATATCTCTTCCTCGCGGATAAGTTCTTCCCACGTCGTGGGAGGCGCCTCGTAAAGCTCTGTGCGATAAGCCAGGATTTCTGTATTGCTGGCAAAAGGATAACCTACAAATTCACCGTCTATCCTGGAGGCTGCGCCGGCGAACTCATACCACGCTGGTGATTCGGGCGCTTTGATCAGGCCGTCGATTGGGGTGATCAAGTCGTTGATGAAGGAGAAATGGATCCCTGTTGGATCTAGCGTAATAAGGTCTGGAAGTGCACTGGGCGCTGCAGAGCTTGTCGCAGACAGTGCGTCGAGAAGCCCTCCCTGCCCTCTCGAATTTTTCACTCGCACACTTACGTCAACTCGAGGGTATTGCGCTTCAAAATCGCGCAGTCGATTCGACAGTAGGGCACCTGCAGGTGTATCTGGGTCCGGAGCGAATTCCGGCGCTACCCAGAGGGTGAGGTCGACATTTTCAAGCGGCGGGATTTCAGTGAATTCCGTTGTGGGTGTGGCGCTTTCACTTGTGGGTTGCGGAGTTCCTGGTGGTTCAGAATCCGATACTACCCCGCAAGCATTCAATGCAGTAAAGAGTGTGAGGATGCTCAACAGCTTGATGTAGGCAGATTTCATGATGGAGTGATTATACTTCTCCCATTTCGGAATGTGAACCGCACCTTTCTTCTATAGGATGGGTCAAAAAATTACCGATGAGATGAAGGTGCAAGGGGTTCGGCTGAGCGATCATCCTGCCACTGAAAGGCGAGACTGTGATAGAAGCGACTGTCACCCTCACCCCAATCAGCTTTGAGCCACATCCTTGAAATGATATGCGCTATAGGAATGGAAATAAAGCGGGCAAGGGGTGATGACCTGCTCCCTATTTTTCTCCGCGGTAATTATGAGCTTCTACTCTCCTCTAATCTTTAGGGCGAGTAGCTCAGTTTTAGTGAAGAGTGCTTAGGGTGGAGGAAAGTGATTCACAGTTGTGCTAGAATCCCCCAAGTTATGGCGGCGCCAAAAAGAATTCAACTTCAACTCGAAGGAATTCCGGATAAACCAGGCTGCTACCTGATGAAGGATGAGGCGGATAGCGTCCTTTATGTTGGGAAGGCCGTCAACCTTCGCAACCGGGTGCGGTCCTACTTCCACGACTCAGCACAACACAGCAAAAAAACCATCGAGATGGTATCTAGAATCGAGACCATCGATTGGATGGTCGTAGATTCGGAACTTGAAGCGCTCATCCTCGAGATGAATCTCATCAAGCGGTACCGTCCGAAGTACAACGTGCGCTTGAAGGACGACAAACGCTATCCGTATATTAAGATCCACTGGCAAGAACCATTTCCAAAAGTCACCGTGACACGATATGTAAAAAATGACGGTTCACGCTACTTTGGACCCTATACGAGTATGTGGGCTGTGCATCAGACTCTGGATGTACTACGAAAGATTTTCCCCTATCTCACATGTGATCGAGTAATTACGGGGGAAGATTTACGTGCATGTTTGTACTACGACATCAAACTATGCCTGGCTCCTTGTATCGGTTATGTCGATAAGGAGGAGTATCGCGCGATGATCAATGATCTGTGCCGGTTCCTGCGAGGTCAGTCCGAGCCGATAATTGATCGACTGAAGACTGAGATGGCACTCGCATCTGAAGCGCTTGAATATGAACGTGCCGGTACCATACGTGATCAATTAC
>CBDVCG010000202.1:0-4704 GCA_965372425.1 uncultured Anaerolineales bacterium | reverse complement strand
GTAATGCTGACCATGTGACCATGCCGAACTTTTGAGACCTCTGCCAGGCTCCTTCCCAACTCCATGCGCATGGCGAGCTCTCCTTCTTAAGCGCTCGCTGCAAAAAATGTCACCGTGGGCACAAAATCCGCGGCATGCGCCTTCAAGCCTTCGGGCACACTGGTGATGGGTCGGGGGGCATATTCTTCCAGACGCCTTAGTTCGACAACCGCCCCAGCGGCAAGCACTTCCTCCTTCAACGCCTCCCCGATAGTAATCGTCTCATCATCGCTGATGATGAATACCCTGTCTCCCTCTCCCACATTCATACAAACGCGAACTGCGTTCTGTGAGCCTTCTCGTAGTTCATTATCCATCACGGTAAAAGTTCCTCCTGGTTCTAATCTGTTTTCAAAGCTTAATAAAGTCCTCAATGTTTAATTTCCGTCTCAGGGGTAAAAGCCCAAATCGAAGAGCAATAAGTGCGACCGCAGTGTAATTCTTTTAATGCGGACAATCCACGCCGGCGCTCATGATAGCAGATATCCTCTTGGCTGGCTCAACCTGGGGTTTGAGAAGGTCGAGACCGTCCCTCTGCATTCAGATGGAATTTCTTTCACGCCGCGGACCCCAAAAAAGGTGGCTAGCTCAGGATCAGGCAAGAAATGAAGAGGACCATAAAATCCCACATCCTAGAAGAATCAATTAAAGACCAGAAACATTTTTCGCATCCTTTGCCGATCATTTATATTCCCTCCATCCTCCAATTACGCATATACGAAACAGATGTGTTGCGAGGAGAATGTTCGACAGATACTCTCGCAAACGTAATTTCATCAAAACCAAGACACATCATCCCGTTAATTCACAACTTTTAATAAGCGCGTACGTACCTTTCGATAAGCTCAACCGCGTTTTCCACCCCATCTTCCCTTCGAATTTGTTCGCCTAATTCGCTTGCGTTCGCCTGGATTGTCTTATCCTTTAGGGTAACTTCGATCGCTCGAGCAAGTTTGTCTGCGGAAAGTTTGGCCGCCGGAATCGGGGGAGGACCGGCTCCGAGGGTGTACACTCGGCGACCCCAAAACGGCTGGTCGGCCGTATGCGGAACGACGATGTTGGGCTTACCCGCTCTCAACGCAGCACCGGTCGTACCAGCGCCGCCGTGATGCACAATCGCAGCCATGCGAGGAAACAGCCACTGATGCGGAGTTTCCCCGATAACAAGTGCGCGCTCAGAACCCGCTAATCCCCCAAGATCATCGTGGCTATACGAAATAACACCCCTCGCGCTGGCTTTTCTCATCGCCCGAATTACCTTCTGATGAAGACGGGAGGCGTCCTTGCTGACTGCACTGCCAAATCCAACAAACACTGGAGGGGCGCCAGTTTTGAGGAATGGTTCGATTTCATCCTTATTCGCAGGGTTCTCCGACTTCTCCTTGAACCAATAACCCGTCACATGTGCATCTGTATCCCAGTCTGAAGGTTTGGGGACCACAAATGGACTAAAGGCATAAAGGATGGGTGTTTTCCTCTTCTGGGCACCCGAAAAAGGCCAACCTGATAAGTGCGGGAGATCGGGGTAACGCGAACGCACGCGGCAGTAGATGAATCTGCTTCCTTGCCAGAAAGTCTGAGTCGTAACCCAATGCGTGAGTCGCCTGTAGAGCCCGCCTAGTTGAATATCAGGAAAAGCCACACTCGGAAACTCGTATGTCGAACGGAACACAGGAAATGTCTGCGCAGAGATGTCCGGGATATGTAGATCTCGCGCGATTTCATGACCGGCAATTGTAAGAAGAAATGAGTGAACGATGACATCAGCTCCCTGACTCGCCTCGTGTGCGAGTGAAAAAACCTCATGGGCAATTGGGGAGACGTAACTCGACATCACCCGCACCATCCGCCACCAACTGCCGCCCTCCTCCTCGACCAATCCCCTCACGAGGTCATCAGGATTTCCAGGCAGAGACGTGAACTGCGTCTCGGAAGAACTGATAAGAGCGTAAAATTTTTCCGGCGCACATAACCGTACGGTGTGCCCCGCTCAGATTAAGCCATCTGCAAGTGCAACAAACGGCTCGACATCCCCCCTGGATCCGTAGGTAAGGATGACTACGTGCATGGCTCATTCAACCTGGTCCATGCTTCTTTGCAGCCCATCACCATATCTGCAGCTACCATAAAAATCCTTGATTTTTTCGAGCTTATGTACTTCTAACAAGGGATGAAATATAGGATTCGAGATAAAGCATGGGTGGTTCATATCTCACTCGATGAGGGGATCCAATTCCACCATCCCCGTCGCGAAACATTCACCGCCATCTTCTTCAATTCAGTCAGATATAAAGGCAGCCACATCTTCCGAGATAGGATAAGTTTGAGCTCGCCAATTGATTTGGCCTACCAATGTAGATCATCATGCATGACCCTTATGCTGTTTAAGTGAGCCTCATTAACCAAGCATATGCGTTCAATTAGTTTATAGATGAGGCGCAATAGAATGCAGAGGCGAATAAAGTCTGGTGGATAAAGGTATTGATTTCACCCACTCCAACCTTCCACACATGACCAAGGAAGTTTCAACCGAAAAGCTTTATCTTGAGATCGATCACAATAGATTCCCATTTAGAATCAGACACACCGATCAAACCAACCTACGTACATAGTCCATGTTGAGTTTGAACGAGTAGATTCACTCATCTTGTGATGGTGAAATATCAACTCGTTGGAGCAAGATATATCGCTTGCTTGGCTCTGTCTCAGCGATATACTTGCTTCGCCACTGCGGGCGATCTTGTGGTGCTGTTCTGAGCCAATCCCATTCGCTCGAAGTAATTAGAACGAGTGAATACTCACCGTCTTCCAACTCTCGAACCAACGCATCATCTGGAAAACCCAGTTCGTAATCAGTGCGTTCTGTTCTCAGATCAAGAGCAATATTCATAAGGGTTGAAATTTCATCCAAGTTTTCTTTGATGGCAAGGGCAGGCAGGATTGTGTTAGATACATACATATTCAGATCATCGACTTCTCTGATCTCCTTCTCGAAGGCAAGGATGGGTATAAACCGCACATTATGTTTACCGAATTCAGATTGAGTGGAAATGTCTAATATATTCAATCGAATTTGATAAAGACTTGTAGCTAGTAACAGGAAGATGATCGCAAGCTCTGAGTAAGGTCCTTCACGTGCAAGGAAGAGGATCGAAATAATTATCGAAAATGCTATTGGAGCAAACACTGCATCGAAATACACCTCGTAAGGCAAACTCCCTTTGGTCGCTAATCCAAAATATACAAGCAACCCAACGCCCAATAATGCGGCGAAAGTTGCAGCCGCAATGCTCTTGAGGCTCGATTTTTTCAAGCTGTCAATTAGAATAACCTGACTGCCGAGTACGCAGAGCAGCGCAAAACCAGCCGTAAAGCCTCGTGGAACGATCATCCACCTTTCTCTTGTTGAGAAGAGTATCAGCATCGCAATTAAAGCTAACGGTATTAACCAAATTAGACGCAGGTTCCGTGGCATTCGCTTTTTTGCCAACAAACCGGCAGAAACATACAACACAAAAATAAACCCTGTATTTGCTAATACGAGAGCTTTAAAAGTTGCACCTTCTGTCTCAGAGGATCCTATGGTAACTGACCACTGCTCTTGGTAGGAAATAACATCGGCTGGTCTGAAGCCAAACAGGGGAGAACCAAGCACAATTGTGTTGATAGCAATGATAATAAGAGCTGCAACCGCCATCCCCCCGACAACATACCTAAGGTTTTTCTTGATGAGAGAAAAGCTGAATGGTTTATCAGAGACAAGTCCAAAGCCCATGATGAGGATGACAGCACCGATGGTCACCTCCTTGGTTCGGAGAGCCATCATAAACATCACTCCGAATAAAACCAGCAACCAAGGTTTCTCGTGATCTTTTCGCGCTGATTTGATGTAGATGGCAACCATGGCAAGCATCATGATCATTACCGTGGTATCCACCACAGGCGCTATTATGCGATAGAGAATCGCAGGAATACTAAGTAAGAAACCAACGGCAATCACGCCGTTGATTGGAGATGAATTCTTTGAAAATGATCGTGCCGAATAATAAACAAGCACTGTGCTAATAAAAGCGAGAAACCCAGAAAAGGCGCGGTATCCCTCGATAGGTGTTCTACCGAAGAATGTAAAAAATCGGATGATGAATATATGCGTATACCGATTAAGCACGAATGTATTTTCGAGGCCCCGCAAACCAGTGTCCAAATACATTAAGGTATCGGTGCCGGAGACTTGGCCTCCATGATTACGACTGAACGAAGCAATTATGGCTGCCCCTAAAACCACCGCTAGAATCTCAGCACCATGCGCGATTACGGTCCAATTGACCTCTGAATATCTACTTTTAGATTTCTCGATCATCCAATACTCCCAAATCTCCTGTCTATACTACTCTCAAGGTGAGTTCGCAAAGCGAGAGAACTATGCAAACTTAGGATCCTGGATTCAACTACGAAGTGCAACAACGGATGAATGATTGAAGGATACTTGATTTGGTGATTTGAATCCAAGGCATTTTCTGGGGCGGTTATTGAGTCTCTCCATGACGAAATCGATTTCTTGCTCAGTGATTGTGGCAAAGCTGCGCTTCTTTGGAAAGTACTGGCGAATGAGACCATTCATGTTTTCGTTCGTCGCTCTCTCCCAGGATGAGTAGGGATGAGCAA
>CBDVCG010000201.1:0-4709 GCA_965372425.1 uncultured Anaerolineales bacterium | reverse complement strand
CCCATGCTCTTTGGGCTCGCATGTTGTGCCATTGAGATGATGGCAGCTCAATCCGCTGACTATGATCTGAGTCGGTTTGGGATGGAGCTCATGCGGGCGAGTCCCCGGCAAAGTGATCTGATGATCGTCGCCGGCCGTGTGAGCCGAAAGATGGCGCCTGTGCTTCGTAGGCTTTATGATCAGATGCCAGAGCCGAAGTGGGTTGTTTCCATGGGCGATTGCGCCTCCTGCGGTGGGATATTCAACAACTATGCCATCGTCCCGGGTGTGGACGAGATCGTTCCCGTCGACGTGTATATCGCAGGTTGCCCCCCCCGCCCGGAAGCATTAATCCACGGCATCCTCACACTTCACAATAAAGTGGAGCAGGAAAAAATCACCGATTATGCTTGATGAGAGGACTCATCCCGAAGCCTGGCCATCGATGCGGATCAGGGATAACTTCATCCGTAGCCCGATTCGTTCTTGAAAAGGATCCGCGTAATGGGGATAGTTGAAGAAACAGTTGACTTCCTGCGATTAGAATTTGAGCGAGACGTGATCTCGGTCTCGACCTTCAGAGATCAGACCACGCTCGAAGTATCCAGCGATGGGCTTCAGGGCGTAGTAAGGGCGCTTCGAGATCATCCGGAATTCCAATATAACTTCCTGGCGGATTTAACTGCAGTGGATTATTGGCCCGATGAGCCCCGCTTTGCAGTCGTGTATCAACTTTACAGCATTTCAAACCGTGTATTTCTCACGCTCAAGGTGCGTCTGGCAAGCGACCAGGCCGAGCTCCCTTCTATCGAAGAAATTTACAGAAACGCAAACTGGCATGAACGAGAAGTACTCGACATGTTCGGGATTGAATTTTCTGGACATTCAGATCCCCGCCGAATTATCATGCCCCATGACTGGGAGGGCCATCCGCTCCGGAAGGACTATCCCCTCGGATACGAAGAAGTTCAGTTTTCATTCAATTTTGATGAGATCGATAAACGCAAGCCTTACGCTGTAGATTAAAAGTTTTAGGGTAACTGGTCTTATGCTGAAACAAGAATTGGACATCACGGTCGACGAACTCCGCCACCTGGTCTCTGATCGCGCCATCGATGGCGAGACGATGGTCTTGAATATGGGGCCACAGCACCCGAGCACGCATGGCGTACTCCGGTTGCTTCTCGAACTCGACGATGAGCGCATCGTGAACTGCGTCCCGGACATCGGCTTCCTTCACACAGGAATTGAAAAAAACATGGAAGCCAAATCCTACGAAAAGGTGCTCGTGATGACCGATCGTATGGATTACTTGAACAATTTGGGAAACAACCTCTGCTACTGCCTCGCGGTAGAGATGCTTGTCGATCTGGATGTGCCCGAGCGTGCACAAGTCATTCGCGTAATCCTGACAGAACTGCAGCGGATTGCCTCCCATCTTGTATTTCTAGCATCACACGCCTTGGACCTCGCTGCGATGTCGGTCTTCCTCTACTGCTTCCGTGAACGGGAGCACATCCTCGACATTTTCGAGATGTGCTCAGGCGCCCGGATGATGACCTCCTACTTCCGCCCAGGAGGGCTCTGGCGAGATGTTCCCGATGGATTCGAGCAGGCAGTGCGTGATTTTCTGAACATGATTCCGAACAGAATCGATCAGTACGAAGATCTGCTCACCAACAACCCGCTTTATACCGATCGCACGAAGGGGATTGGGGCCATATCGGGCGAGGATGCGATTCAATGGGGTTTGTCCGGACCGGCTCTCAGGGCGGCTGGCGTTCCTTGGGATATTCGTAAATCGAATCCATACAGCGGTTATGAGCGCTACGATTTCGAGCTTCCACTCGGTGAAAACGGCGATACGTTTGACCGCTACATTGTGCGCATCAGGGAGATGCGTGAGTCGGTGCGAATCGTGGAGCAAGCGCTGGATTCGCTTCCGGATGGTCCCTTCCGAAGTGATAACCGAAAGTTTGTCCCGCCACCGCGTTCAGAACTCGCGAAAAGCATGGAAGCCGTGATTCATCACTTTAAATTGTGGACCGAAGGGTTCCCAGCGCCCAAGGGATCTGTATATATTGCGGTTGAATCCCCGCGTGGGGAGCTGGGGTGTTATCTCGAGGGTGATGGTGGTCCGAATCCGTATCGAGTGCACTTCCGCACACCAAGTTTCGCAGCGATCCAAGCGATACCAGTACTCTCCAAAGGTTTCCTTGTAGCGGATCTTGTGGCCATCATCAGCAGCCTGGATCCTGTTCTTGGGGATGCAGATCGTTGAAAATCCACTCAGCTATCAGTGGGCCATCGTCGCACGTCATCGCATGGATCTCGCGGATGCGGGTTAAAAAAATAAGTTAATCTGGTGTTTTAGTTTCGAGGAGAACCATTGAGTCTCGCAGAAAAATATCCCTCAGAGATCGAGAATATACTGGCGAAATTTCCCGCGGACCAAAAACGAGCGGGGGTATTGGCTCTTCTCTACCTGGCCCAGCGCGAAGACGGCTACGTCAACAGAGATGCGATCAGGGAGATCGCTCGGATTATCGACGTAGATCCCACGGAAGTGGGGGGGTTGATTGGTTTCTACACCCTGCTCTACGATGAGCCAGAGGGGCAGGTCCGGCTCCAAATCTGCACGGATCTCCCTTGCGCACTTCGAGGCGCGGAGGTGTATGCAGAAGAGCTGTGTGAAAATCTTGGTGTGAAGTTTGGAGAGACGAGCGCAGATGGAAGCATCACCGTGGAAGAAGTCATGTGTATCGCCGGATGTGACAAAGCGCCCGTAATTCAAATCCAGACGCCGGAAGAAATCCAATATCACGAGAACCAAACCGTCGAGTCGACGATGAGCCTTCTCGAAGGGCTCCGCGAGAGGGATGCGAATGGCTGAACACGTGCTGCTGCGCCATCTCGATATCCCTGACATCGATGATCTCGATGTGTACCTCGAGCACGACGGGTTTGAAGCTTTTAAAAGTGTAGTAAAGGATCGCACTCCTGAAGAAGTCATCGATGAAGTAAAAACATCCGGGCTCCGCGGCCGCGGCGGTGCAGGTTTCCCAACGGGGGTTAAGTGGAGTTTTCTCTCCCCGGGTGTTTTCCCCCGCTACGTTGTTGCCAACGCCGATGAATCGGAACCCGGGACATTTAAAGATCGAATATTAATGGAGCGCAACCCCTACCAATTCCTCGAGGGTGTCGCCATCTGCTCCTTTGCAGCACAGGCCAATACTGCCTATGTTTACTGCCGAGGCGAATTCTGGGACCTTGCGCATGAATTGGAACGGAAGATTGAGCTGCTGCATGAGCGCAAACTTCTCGGGAAAAAACTCTTCGGCACGGATTATGAACTCGACATCCATGTCCACCTGGGAGCCGGCGCTTACATTTGCGGAGAAGAGACAGCACTGCTCGAATCCATGGAAGGTAAACTCGGTCAACCGAGGCTTCGCCCCCCATTCCCGGCGGCTGAAGGCTTGTTTGCCAAACCCACAGTCATCAACAATGTTGAGACTCTTACGAACGTCCCCATGATTATCTCCAAGGGCGGGGATTGGTATCGCAGCATCGGGACGGAGAAAAGCACGGGACCGAAGATCTTCTGCCTTTCAGGACACATCGAAAAGCCCGGCAATTACGAACTCCCGTTGGGATCGACATTCCGGGAGCTTATCTTCGAGCACGGCGGAGGAATCCCGAATGGGAAGAGATTAAAAGCTATTTTACCCGCAGGCGCTTCAGCGCCCATCCTGCCGGCCACAGACGAAGTTCTTGATACGGGCATGGATTATGAGTCTGTTCCGGCTGTGGGCTCTCAGCTTGGTTCAGCTTCCATGATTATCATGGATGAGACCGTGGATATCGCATGGCTAGCCTATAAGACGACAAAATTCTTCACGCATGAATCCTGTGGAAAATGCACGCCTTGCCGGGAGGGCACCTACTGGATGTACCATCTGCTCAACCGCATCGTCCATGGGAAGGCAAATTTGGAGGATATCGACCTGCTCGACAACGTTGCACAGGGTATCGAAGGGAAATGTTTGTGCGCATTGGGAGAGTTCTCCATTATGCCCGTCGTCACGGGGATCAAGCATTTTCGCTCTGATTATGAAGCGCATATCGGGGATGCGAGATGAGTGAATCATTGGTGAAATTATCGATCGACGGTATTGAGCTCGAAGTGCCCCAGGGCACATTGCTGGTCGATGCCGCCAAGAAAATCGGTATCGACATTCCGGTCTTTTGCTACCATCCAAAGCTGGAGCCTGTGGGCATGTGCAGGATGTGTCTGGTTGAGGTCGGCACCCCTCAGTTCGATCGAGAGAAGGGTGAGATTGTCCGCGATGAGAACGGCGATGCGGTGATCCAGACCTGGCCCAAGCTTACGACAGCGTGCACGACACCCGTGAGTGAAGGTATGGTTGTGGATGTCCTGAGCGAACCCGCAGTAGAAGGTCGCAAACAGATCGTGGAGTACCTGCTGACCTCCCATCCTCTAGATTGCCCGATCTGTGATAAAGCAGGGGAGTGCAGCCTTCAGGATTACTATGAAGAATACGGACTATTCGAAAACCAGTTTAATGAGTTTAAAGAAAAAAGAGAGAAGAAAGTAAAAATTGGAAAGAATCTTATCCACGACATGGAAAGATGTATTCTCTGCAGACGGTGTGTGAGGTTTTTAAAAGAGGTAACCAAGACCCAGGAACTTGGTGTTTTTGAACGTG
>CBDVCG010000200.1:0-4736 GCA_965372425.1 uncultured Anaerolineales bacterium | reverse complement strand
GTAGTTTTGAGATCCCTAGTCTCAATAACTGTGACATGAGTCTCAATAACTATGAAATCCTACAGCTACACCTCGTTGCGAAATTGAAGACAATAGTGGTGGAAAGTGTTGCTTACCCAGGCATTGCCCATGCCATAGGGGGCAAGCCGGATGTTGTCCTGGACCCAGATGCGTTCATCTTTCAGCGTGAATACACCCCCAAGTTGAGATGCAAGGTCCCAGGCAAGTGGGTAAATTTTTCCACCTTTCTTGATGTTCTTAACAATGATGGTCAAGTAGGCTTTATCGCGGAGCATGGGTTTCAATGAAGAATAGATATGTACGAGTCGTTCAAGGAACTCATCGTAATCTCGAATATTGCCTAAATCAGCGTGGTGATCGGAATATGTACTATCTAGGGTATCGTCTTCGCGTCTTTTTTTCTGTGACTCACCACCTTTGGCATGGAGCATGTCCCAGTATGGGGGCGAGGTGAAGAGGTAGTCAAAGACGGGAAGCTCATACTGGAAGAGCTCGGCGGCATCTCCTTGAATGATCTCTGCCTGAAGATCCCTGGCATCGTCCCCGATGGTCATCTTCTCATCTCGGATCACATCTTTGGCGATGTCTGCATAGTGGGGGTTGAGTTCAACACCTACGCTGTGCCTACCGCTGCGAAGACTGGCTACGATGGTCGAACCGGTGCCTACCATCGGATCAAGGACGTATTGCCCGCGTTTGGTGAAGAATTCAATGAATTCCTGTGCCAACGTCTCCGGAAACTTAGCGGGGTGTCTGAGCACACCCTTCCTGCGAGGCGGCGGATTATGCAGGAACCATGATTTTTGGAACTTAATCCACTCTTTTGTGGTGAGATCATTAACTCGGTTGATAAAAAGCCGCTTTTTCTTTGTCATGAGGATGCTACGGTTTCGGAGTTGGTGTAGAAAGAAGAGCGTAGACGGCGAGATCATCAAATGAAGCTGTAGTTTGCCCTCCGCGGCGTGAGCGAACGATGAATCCTAGTTTTCCAACGCTTGATGTGGTGTCCCGGACCGAAAACACTTCGATTCCGTTAATAAAAAATCTCAAATCCTCTCCCACGGCAAGTACCCCAAGCCGGTTCTCAACAAGAAGACCGTCGAAAACTGCGTTGGTCCGTGTTTTTGGAATGAGCGCGGCTTCACTCCCACCGAAGGTTCTGGAAACTCTTGCCTCGCCATCGCAGGTTAGGGTGAAGCGGTAGTGTTCAGAATCGGGATTAACCCGAAACAGGATCCCGTACTCGTCATCAAGGGTGCATAAATCAGACCGAACGCTGACTTCAAAAAGGAAATCACCTACGAGGAGATTGGGTTCAATCGCGATGAGGAATGTGCTTGGTTGTCTGACGGCCAGGCTGAATCGGCCATCGACGATGCCGCTGCCGCCATAGTCCACTTGAGGACTTTCCCATCCGCGATCTTGGTCGAATTTATCCTGGAGCAGGAGCCCCGCGAGCCCGGCGATGATGTCGGGTGTGGGTGTAGGACTCGGTTCGGGTGTGATTGTGGCTGTGGGGATGAGAGTCGGGAATGAAATCGTGGGACTTGGTGTGATCGAGGGTGGGACGGGTGAAGGTGGTGGAGGTGCCTCCATGCTTGAGCATTGGGTTAGAAAAGGTGAAAGAATTAAAAATACGATCGCACGGAAAATGTCCGCATGATGGCGGCTTCCTGATGAAATCTTATTTGGATATTTCAATGAATATTTGGTTGTAGATGAAGGCTCGTGTAGCATAGGTCCAATGTTTCCGCCGTTGGATGGTGAGATGTGTTCCCTCATGAGGATACATCATAATCCAGCGGATTCCGAGATGAATCTATCAGCAAAGAGAAAGGGAGTCTATCGTGAGATATACCAGAGCTCGAAATCGTCGAAGTGGACCGTCAGACCTGGGGTATCGACTGCATTCGCATACAATCCATAATTTCCGGAGAAAAAAGCGGAGTCTTCAACCTCCTCGAGTAAATCTCCATTGACGAAAATAGCGAGGGTTGTGCCGTCGGCGAGAAAACCGAGTCGATTCATCTCTCCGGCGCCAGAGCGGATATGCACGGAAGGTGTCCATTCGAGGAGGGTTTGGATCGACCCCGAAAACAGCTTTCGCAGGCGGTAGGCTCCATCGCAGGAGATTTCGAAGGCATATCCACTATTCCGATGTTCGCTTTCCACCCTCACCGCAATGCCGTAGCTGTCTTTCCCTGAGCATTCCCCGATCTCACCGGTAGCCTCAGTGTATACGTTCCCTGCGTCCAAGTCCGGCTTGGTGGTGCTCCACCAGAGAAATGAATCCGCAAGATAATCCGTCGCCCGGAGACGGCCGTCATCCCACACATTAAGGGCGCCTTCGAAGTTTGGACCGACCCAAGTGAGATTAGAGGAGAAATCATCGCGATAGGACGGCGCGGCGAGATTGAGCCCGTAACGTGGATCGGAAGTAGGAAGCGGGGGGATCGTTGCAGTAAGCGTGGGACCAACCGTAGGCGTCGGGGTGGACGAGGGGGTGGGCGTATGTGGAACCGTAGCCGTTGGAGGCGATGTTGCGCTTGGTGGAAGGGTGGATGAAGGATATCGGGACGCCACCGTTTCTGTCTCGGTGGGTGGCGTCCCGTCTATCGGTGCTGATCGGGTACAGGCTCCTGCAGTCAGCGAGAAAGCCAATAGGAGTAGACTAGGACCCGCGATCCGCCTCATGGGATGAAGGGAATATGCCAGAAGGCGAAGTCATCAAACTCGGCAGTGAGATCAAAGGTTTGTGCGGCTTGCACGTACGCTGAAAAAACGCCGTACGTGTCGTAATAGTTGCCGTCGTAAAATTCACCGACTGGGTAGCCATTGAGGAAGAAGTAAAATTTACCCTGGTAGCCCCAGATCCCCAGCCTGTTTACGGCATCCATGCCTGTATTGACGACATCAGATGGCGTCCAGTCGATCAACGGTTCGGGGTGTTTCCCCTGGCGGTGATGGAGGAAGCGCCAGGAGCCGTCACAGGATGTTTCGAGCGCATATCCGCTGGGTGTCCTATTTGGATCGATGCGGATAACGAGCCCAACCGCATCCTTACCGATGCAATCGCCATTGGTCGCATTTATTTCGGCGTAGGTGTTGCCAGATGAGAATGCATTGTAGGACCAATAAACCGCGTTGTCTTCAGGAGTATAGTCCTTGGCATACAGCGTTCCATCTCCGACAAAATATGCCCCATATCCTGGCGAATCATAGTCGTACCATTCATCGGGACGATCGAAGTAATCGAAGTGATCTGGACTTCCCAGATCGAGCATCGCTCTCGGGTCATCTTCGGACGTCGTGTGGAACGGCGTGGGCGTCGGTTCAAGTACGAGGCGCCTTGGGCCGGTCGGTGTGGCTACAACTTCATCGCCGGCTGCTTCTTCTGCCTCGACTTCTTTGGGTTGTTCAGCGCCCTCCTCAACTGCAACTGGCGCTGCCGTGCCAGCTTCGACTGCAGCGGGTGGCGCTTCTGCGCCATCGCCAACAAGACTCGAAATCACGATGTATCCCACCGCGATGAGGAGCAATACAGCAATTACGATTAACGCAATTCGTTCTGGTGGAAGTTTCTTTTCTTCTTCTTTACCCATGTCATTCCCTCCTTACGGTTATGGTGTGAGCATGACCTTGCCGGATTCTCCAGATGCCATTGTCTCAAATGCTTTGTCATATTCCTCGAGTTTAAAATGGTGTGTAACCAATGGTGTGAGGTCCACCGCTCCAGAGCGGATCAAGCCTCTAGACTGGTACCATGTTTGCCATAATTTCCGACCGCTTATGCCCAATACATTTGCGGCTTTGAAGACGATGTGATGGTTCCAGTCAAACTCAAAGGGACCCGGGGCAACCCCCAACAAGGCCGCTTCACCGCCGGGTTTTAGCAGTGAGAAACCCTGATCGATTGCTGATGGCGCCCCAGACATCTCAAGCAACACGTCCACACCTTCGCCATCGGTAGCTTCGAAGAGGAGATCAATGACCGGATCGTCCACGGCATGCAGCGCAAGATCAGCTCCCATGCGGCGTGCGAAGTCGATGCGGTACGGGCTTACATCGGTGGCGTAGATCGCCCGTGCTCCGATTGCTTTTGCGACAGCTATCGTCATCAACCCGACCGGTCCACATCCGGTCACGAGAACTTTTTTTGCTCGAAGATCAACGGCAAATGCGGTATGAACTGCGTTGCCAAAATTCTCTTGTAGTACTGCGATCTCGAGGGGAAGGTCTTTTGGGTTGGTCCATGCATTTTGTGCAGCGATGGCGATGTATTCCGCAAAGCCGCCATCGCGATCAACCCCGATAAGTTTGGTGTTTTCGCATATGTGCCCTAGGCCTGTTCGGCAGTAGGCGCAGTTGTTGCAGATAACGTGGGATTCAAGCGAGACAAAATCGCCGAGTTCGTGATTGTTCACCATCTCGCCGCACTCGACAACTTCCCCGCATACCTCATGACCCACTATCAAGGGAGGGTTGACTCGACTGTCAGCCCAATCATCCCAGTTGTAGATATGTAGATCTGTGCCGCAAATGGATGCGGCTTGGACTTTCACCAGCACTTCATCAGGTTCGATGGATGGAACGGACACATTTTGCATCTCAAAGCCGGGTTCAGCCTTCGCTTTGACCACGGCTTTCATTGACCCCTTCATACGCGCGCTTACCTCCCTATGCGGTGGCTGGTAAGTCGCAGTATAGCATGAAGG
>CBDVCG010000199.1:0-4781 GCA_965372425.1 uncultured Anaerolineales bacterium | reverse complement strand
AATAATGCCTGGCCGTTCGATGAAGCCGGTAACGTAACTATGAACACGCCAGAGATGATCGAAGCCCTGGCATTCAACGCCGATCTCCAGCGCTGTGCACTGCCTGGTCCTCAATACTGGAGAGGTGCTCGAGAGAGCTATGAGCTCGATCAATCGGGGATGTTGTTCTACAGCACCTATATCATGGATGACCTCGTCGATGGCTCTGGCTTGGAAGCTGGTGGAAATGTGGAGATCGCAGTTGAAGATCTTGCCCTGAACACTGGTTTTGCCTCGGAGATGGTCGGACCGGGTGGAGACTCCGCCTCTTACGGTCAGCTGGTCACACTTGGCCTCATGCAGGGAGCCGATCCAGTTGCCCAGGACGTGGTCAAGTTCTTCATGACCAGCGATAACTATATCGATATCCTTGCACTGGCGCCGTTCGGAAAGGTCCCGGTTCTCGAGAGCGCAGTAGAAGGTTGGGGTGAACTCAGCCCTTACTTCGCGAACTACTCCGAAGAGACACTGGCACAGATTGCGAATGGCTTCGAAGGTATGCAACGCTGGCTGTTCCGACCGGATTATGACGCAGCACAACGCGCGGTTGTTGGAGATATTGAAGGGCGTCTGCTGATCCCGACAGTATTAAGCAACATCGCACTTGAAGGAACCATGACCCCAGAGACAGCTGCTGCTTTCCTGCAGACCGAAGTGGAGAAACTTTACGAAGAACGAACCGCAGAGTAATCCACATATCCATGAAGGGGATCCATTCCTTGGATCCCCTTCATTTACTACCCACTCATCTGTGCATCCTCAGCACTCCGATCTACCCACAAATCGAAAGGGGTGCCATGATTATTACAGAGAAAAACACCAAGGCATCAGTGTTCAAAAAGTGGAATTCGCTTCGAGCGAAAGAAGCTCGTCTGGCGTGGATTCTCATCCTCCCCACTGCTGTAATCGTGTTTGGCCTGGTGATCTTCCCTGCCATATTCAGCGTGTGGATTAGCTTTCACGACATCGGGCTTGACAACCTGAATGACGTCTTCAATGCAGATTTCGTCGGGCTTGAAAACTACAAAGGTGTCATGGATGACTATGCATTCAAATTTCAAGGACTCAATAGTTGGGGAGCTGCTGTTACAAGCATCGTCTACGCCTTTGCAGGTACATCCCTTGCAATTATATTTGGCCTCATCGCTGCCCTGTTACTTAACCGACCATTCCGTGGTCGCGGGGTCGCACGGGCGGTCTTCCTCTTCCCTTACGTCGCGCCCATCGTCAGCATTGCATTTGTATGGCGGTGGATTCTGGATCCGTTGCCCTCGGGTGTACTGAACGACATCTTGATGAAACTCGGGGTAATCGACCTGCCAGTAGCTTTTCTCGCTACACGAGGACTTGCCCTGTTTATTGTAATCTTGATCGACTCATGGAGATACTTCCCCTTCGCGATGCTCATGATTCTCGCTCGTCTGCAAGCGGTAGATAGAACCCTCTACGAGGCTGCTGATGTTGATGGCGCCAGCACTATGCAAAAATTCCAACACATCACACTTCCAGAATTGCGTTATGTACTCGGTGCGATTTTCTTGCTCCGATTGATGTGGACCTTTAATAAATTTGATGACATCTTTTTGCTAACTGGCGGCGGATTCGGAACCAAGGTCCTGCCGGTCCTGACATATGAGTTCAGCTTCAGACTCTTTGATTTTGGCCGGGGCGCTGCCACGGCAATGATCTTATTGGCCAGTCTTGTAGTATTTATGGTTCTCTATGTTCGAGTTGTAATGCGAAATGTTGAGGCTGAGTGATTAAGGAGATTCCTATGTCACCCCGACACATAAAACGATCCGACCAGAAGAACTTCATCGATCACTTGGCAAGCTGGATTACACTGCCGAGATTTCTATTCGCACTTACGCTTACCGTCTTCCTCACTACGATCCTGTTTCCATTTTATTGGATGGTCAGTTCTTCATTTAAGACACGGGGGGAAATCAGCGGCCGAGAGCCTGTGTATATACCAGGTGGGCTTCGTCTTGATGCATATGAAGAGCTGTTCGACCCTGAAAGCCCGATTGGTAGGTTTGGAAAAAATATCGTCAACAGCGTCAAGGTAGCGATCCCGACCTCGCTCATCGCTGTCATCCTCGCAACCCTGGGTGCCTACGCGATCGCAAGGCTACGATTTCGCGGGAAAGATGTGTTGCTCAATGGGATTTTACTCGTCTATCTATTTCCGGGAGTACTGTTGATAATTCCACTATTTGCGATGCTTGCGCAGATCGGAAGGTCACTGGGATTTGAGGTTCAGGACAACCTCCCCGTTCTGATAATCACCTATCTCGCCACCACCTTGCCCGTTGCTTTGTACATGCTTGCAAATTACTTCCGCACCATCCCTTCCGAAATCGAACAGGCCGGTCTGATCGATGGGTGCAGTCGTCTGGGAGTCATCTGGCGGATCACGCTCCCGCTTGCGGTCCCAGCTCTAGTCTCGGTGACGATCTTCACTTTCATGATCGCATGGAATGAGTTTCTTTACGCCCTTGTTTTTTTGAACAGTCGAGAACTCTTCACAATGCCGATTAAAATCAATACAATCTTTAATGCTCCAACCCCACGACCTCATGTTGTTATGGCCGCATCTACGTTGATGACACTGCCGGTGGTGATCCTGTTTCTCGCTCTCGAAAGATTTCTTACTGAGGGCCTCTCCGCGGGTGGTGTCAAAGGTTAGACTGCGCAATTTCATTGCTGTCCATTTTTTAACCAGGGAATAATGTAAGCCCATTTGCCCACCTTGAAGAAGATCGATCACGCGTATGAAGAAATCGAAAACTCAAAAAACCCTACACCACCAACTCGCGTTCCTCTATGGAACAGAACGATCCGATGATCTTTTATCAGAGCTCAATGGCATTCTTGACCACCATCGTTCTCAGGTTGTACGTCAGGAATATCCATATGGCGAAATCTCCGAGCAAGACGCGATTCTGATCACCTATGCCGATCAGGTCCAAGTCAATGGGACACCCTCCCTGAAAACACTTCGAAGTTTTCTAGAGGATTGGGTAAGTGGCGCGATTTCAGGTGTCCATATTCTCCCATTTTTTCCATATTCATCAGATGATGGTTTTGCGATCATTGACTATCGTGAGGTCGATCCGTCACTTGGCTCATGGGATGATTTAAGGGCGACAGCGCGTGAATTCCGCTTTATGGTCGATGCGGTCATCAATCACATTTCATCTCAGAGTGATTGGTTCCACTATTACCTCACCTGCCACCCGAAGTATTCGGAATACTTCATCACTGTCGATCCCGATGTGAATCTGTCTATGGTCGTCCGACCTCGTGACTTGCCGCTTCTCACGTCTGTCAATACTTCTCAAGGTGATAGATCCGTTTGGACGACATTCAGCGAAGATCAAATCGACCTGAATTACGCCAATCCCGAGGTCCTTCTCGAAATTATCGATCTTCTCCTTTTCTATATCCGACAAGGTGCGCGGCTCATCCGTCTGGATGCGATCGCCTTCCTCTGGAAAGAAATCGGCACCCCGTGCATCCATCTCCCTCAAACACATTCCATTATTCAGTTACTGCGAGCGGTGATCGACTCCGTGGCTCCATCTGTTCTCCTCATTACGGAAACCAATGTCCCCCACAAGGAAAATCTGTCCTATCTCGGTGACAGAACCAACGAAGCTCATCTCGTCTACCAGTTTGCACTGCCACCTCTCGTGCTCCATGCTTTGCTTTCCGGCAATTCTGAACATTTATCCAACTGGGCTGCTGCCTTGCGACTTCCATCGGATAAAGTTACCTTCTTCAATTTCCTTGCCTCTCATGATGGAATCGGGCTACGCCCTGTCCACAACATTCTTTCTGAGGAAGAGATCCAATTGCTCCTTGACCGGACGGAAGAGCGTGGAGGGAAGATCTCATATCGGGTGACCTCTAACGGTGGTCACCAACCGTATGAACTGAATATAAACTATCTCAGTGCACTCACCCCTCCCGGGGAGCTTGAGAACCCTTCGGATCTGACCGTCGATCGTTTCATCGTCTCCCAAGCCATCATGCTCAGCATGGTAGGCCTGCCCGGAGTCTATTTTCACAGTCTCGTAGGATCGCTCAATTGGGCTGAGGGGGTGCAGATCACGAAGCGATCCCGAACGATTAATCGGGAGAAACTTCAACTTCGAGAGCTCGAAATCGAATTGAATGATCCGCAATCCCTACGGTCCAGGATATTTCACCAATACATCCAACTGCTCCAGGGACGCAGGAAATCTCGTGCATTCGACCCCTACGGCCTTCAGACTGTGCTCTCGATCCATCCTTCAATTTTTTATGTGATGCGAGCATCCCGCGATGACTGCGCGTACGCAATATGCCTCCACAACCTTTCTGCTGAGAGACAACATCCCACTCTCAGCGTCTGGGATGTTCTTCCCTCGAACGTTGAATGCCTTACTGACCTCCTGCAAGAAGGAAAGATTTACGAAAGAAATGGAGAAATCCAACTCGACCTCGATCCATATCAAGTCGTATGGCTCGCCAGCGAGGATGATACCTATACGTAAATGCTCGATCGTTTTCGTGTGACATGAGATCTCTTTCCACTTTGTATTGTGTTCTCTCTCCCCTTATAATTTGCGCCACTTGATCGACCTCGAGCCTAGAAACATGCTGACATATTTATTAACGAACGACGTGACCTTGCAGGAGAACATATGACCCCCTCACCTCGCAATCTCGGATTCATTTCCACCCGCTTTGCAGGT
>CBDVCG010000198.1:0-4794 GCA_965372425.1 uncultured Anaerolineales bacterium | reverse complement strand
ATGGTCGAGCGAGGGGAACGTGTGCAAACAATGATCTTGGGGATTGCCACGCTCGGCGCTAGCGCCTCGCTCGCAATGACAAATTTGGGTGGGGAGCGGGGATTAGGGGAATGGGATCACATATTGACGAGACGCTCAGCTATCCGCCAGATTCCAGAAAGAAACCGAGTCGATCATGACCTTGAAATTATCGGTGTCGCTCGATCCTACAACCAAACCGAACCTACCCTGGGGGTAATCATCGATCGTATACTCGCCCAGCAGCCGATCATTTGCATAAAGCTTCACCTGGTCGCCCACAACCATGACGCCCTGGCGGTTCACTTCATCAGACCCAGAGATAATCGAACTGTCCGCATGCCATTCCTGAATGCCCGTATATTTCTCCCCGTCCCATTCGTATAAGCGGTAGCGCCCATCACAGGAGAATGTAAAGATAACTCCCTGGCTTGGGTCTGGCACACGGAAGATCACCCCATACCGATCCAAACCACTGCACTGGTCGCCCGTCCTTGCAGAAACTTCGAGGTAGAAATCCGTTTGATCGGCACTGACTGCGATCCCCCATTCATCGTACCCGCCTGCCTCGTGGGCATGCATCACAAGATGACCACCTTCGATCGAGAAAGTGGTCGTGTCCGTATTCACCAGGTACCACCTGCCCTGGCTGTCCATTGTATCGGTCCATGTTGGAGAACCCAGGGCGTCGAGAATGGCACTCCCTTCGGTTTCGGATCGTTGGACGAGCGTATCATCTTCAGCCAGGCACTCGGGGACCCACGTCGCAGGAAAGTTATACGGATTAATCACATTACAATACGGCGTTGCCTGCCCGGCGTAAATGATCATCCATTCCCCAGCATCTTTAACTGCGATAAAGTACGCACCCTGGAGACCACCACGTGCTAGATCACCTTTGATATCGGAAACCGTTACGGTTAGCTCCTCCTCCGCCCTCCCTAAATACGCAGCAAGCGCGGCTTTGATCGCTTCTTCATCCGACATGGGCACAGGCGCCTCCTGGGTTTCGGTTGGGGAGAGTGGTGTGGATTCTTCCACAATCTCATCTGTGGCATCAGGAGCGCTGGTAACGGTGGGCTCACCCGCGTCGGGGGTATCAGTGGCTTCGAGCGTAGCAGCGACGGAGGTGCCTATGACGTTTTCATCCGCAGGTATATCGCAACCAGCGAGGGTCAGCAGCAAAACGAGAAGCAGGATCATCATCCTACGTGTTTTCACGACAGCTCTCCTCTCAGGAATCCAAAGGGCATCCTTTTCAGTATAGCCCGTTTGGGTGCTGACCAACAGCATCCCGTCGGAATCCTCCAGGATTGACTTGTTGAATACATATCGCAGGTCGGTCTCATCGTTGGGTTCGTAACGGAGGGTTGAGGAAGCATGGTCGTCGCACTTGTTGAGCCCGTTCTGGGTTCCAACCACAAAGTTGATGATATCCCGGACACTGACCCTCACCTCTGTATGTGCCAGACTGACTTCGACCGAGAGCCACTCAAAGCGCGCCAAGGGCGGTGGAAGTCCGGTGCAAGGATTTAATGGCGAAAAAAAGTGTAAAGGAAATTTACAGCCTATGTCTTGTTGGATTGATTATGGGTTTCTGGCGTTTTCGCAACCCTTACTGCTAGCAAGGTGGGTTTGTTTACCTTCAAGCACATTCACTTCTTCTTCTAATACCAAGTTCCGACGGAGGCGAATTATGGAGAACCCAAATCATTTACGATGTTGGAGGCTTACGATTTAATCCGAGACATACTTACGCTCAAAGAATCGGGTGAATTAAGAAACAAGCGAATTTGAAATTCTCCAGTTTCGAGATCAATCGTCTGTATCTCCCCCTCTTGATTCACAAATTTGTGCTGTTCTACGAAGCCCAAATCGAGGAGCACATCTACGTAGTCCTGCAGAACGCGATCGTCCTCGGGTATGCAGATGATATGTGGATCACCTTGCACGGAGGGGATGAGGGACTCGAGCTCACATCGTTTGGGTTTTGGGATTTCGTCGTCGAATACCCCCGGCCAATCGGGGAGGGACTGAAGGGATACATCCATGCTGAAATAGCTGAAGATCGGACTGACATTCACAACCAGATCACCCTTTCGAACCCTGATAAATGTATATTCGCCATCACTATTTTGGATCGTTTCCTCTATTTGGAATCCCTCAGAGGCGAGCAGGTCAAGGTAGTCCTGATCTACGGCATCATCCTGGCGGTCGCAGGAAATGTGATAGCCACCCTCACCATAGGGGGATAAGCTCACCAGCTCACACCGAGCTGGTTGGGGGAGAACACCCACCAGATCTTCTGGCCATTTGATAATCATGGCTTGAGCAGCATCCTCCTGAAAGCCGCTGGTATAGATATCGTACGTTGCCCTTCCATCTCCATGCGAAAGGGTCATATGGTATTTGTCCTTCGTGATAACCACGTCATCGTACTCACCCCGCAGACGACGCTCTTCCGAGTTGTCAGGAAAACCCTCCTGGATATGGATGCGAAACTCGAGTACAAACCCTTCCACTTCTAGCAGAGCCAAATACTCCTCAATCTGTGAGTCTGAGACCTCCGAATAGAAGATTCTGATGTGTGAACCAGGTGCTTCCAGAACGTCCTCGATCTCACCAGGAAAAACAGGAATCGCCTCAGGAATGTACTCGGGCCACTTTGCGTCCTCGCCAAATTGGAATCCACCAATTTCACCTGACGTATCCTCCCCATGGAGCGCATCATTCAGCATCTGTGTGGCATCTTGCGCCTCTCCTGCCCCCATCGAGCCTTGCTGCATTCCACATCCAGTGATTGCCAGCGTTATGATCGAAAGAACTAGAATAGGAAACCTGCATTCATTCATGGAAATCTCCCCTTCCTGATTTAATATCTGGAGATGACATTAAGGGACGGCCAAACAAGGTGCAGATAAGCCCGGGCATCAAACTCAACCCTCAAAATGTGGATGCCATTATTCTTATGAAATATTTATCATGGTCGAATTAGAAACCAGTATATAGAGTTTTACCGACAGACAAACATGACATATGTGCAAACTACTTATTGAAATAATGACCGGTTGCGAGATGGCAATAGCGTTTCTCGAAGTATGCCATGATTTGTATTAATATTCGCGCACAATGAGCATGGATCCAGTGATTATCCTTGTAATCGTATACTTACCAGGATAATTACAAAGAGTAATGAATCTTAAAAGTGATATCTAGTCTGTAGGAAATCGATCCGATCATCACGTACCAGATAGACAATGCGGTGCTCTTGGGTTATTCGACGGGACCATGTACCTGGTGCCAGATATTTCAATGGCTGCGGTTTGCCAATTCCATCGAACGGGTCACGGATTATATCTTCAATAAGTCTAATTACTCGGAGAGCCGTCTTTCGATCATGCTTAACCCAGTACTTCAAGTCTTCAATAAACTCCGGTTGAAAAACGGCCGATCGATCTTTACTCGGCAAGACCGACCTCGGTTGCGAGCTCATCAATCGTCATCGTCTGTCCCCCACCCTTAAGCGCCCTGGCAAGCGCTTCGAGCAAACGTGCAGCATTTGCTGGCGAACGAAGAAGATGAGCCGTCTCGGTGAGACTCACTAGTTCGTCCGCGGCGATTAATGCAGCAGGTTCTCCCCCTCGTCGATTGATGATCACCACTTCCTTATCCTGGGTCACTTCATCCAAGAGTGATGCAAGCTTCTGGCGTGCTTGAGAATAGCTCACTTCGATTGTCATTCTGCCACTCCTTACTTGTACAGTGTTATTGTACAAGTATCGTCTAGGTTGTCAAGATGGGAAATGGCTGGGGATGAGGGTTTTGGATGTAAGGCGATAAGGCACAAAGGAAAGATGGGATCAGGGATTGGGGGCTGGGAAAACAGGCACAAGGCAGGAAGGCAATGTGTCAACGGGGCACAAAGGCCTTAAGGGAGGATGGATTGGGGATTGGGATGCAAGGCAATAAGGCACAAAGGCACTAGGGCAAGAAGGAACCAAGGGAGAGGGGATTAGGGAGCGGGGATTGGGATGCAAGGCGACAAGGCAAATGGGCACAGGGGCAAAAAGGAAGGGCAGAAATGGGATTAGGGACTGGGGAATGGGGATTTGTATTGGGACAGGGCTTGAGAAACAATAAAATGATCGTCCCTCTATGCGGTCATCTTCCCCCGGATCGAAAGGAATTCCTGGTTCTTCTTTTCTCATGACGTAGCCGAGTTCTTCGAGGAGACCAACAGAGGCCAGGTGCATCATCCCGCCGGAGCGGAGGGGGTGTTCGCTGAAAAAGCGGGTGAGGCTGTCGGCAATTTTACGTTCTTCCCAGAAGGGAGTACCCGGGAAGTGATGTTTCTGGCCGGTGAACTGGTTCACGACAACAGCGTGGGAGCGATTGAGTTCCTCCCAGTCGCGGTATTTTGTTTTGGGTTTGGGGATGAAGCTCATGGACACTCCAATCCTGTTTGATGATAAATCTGCATCCAAGTAATTTAATCACCGCGAACTAAAGTTAAATAAATCCCCGACGGTTGGGGAACGGCCCGTGAGATTGGGTTCCCATGAGTTCTATGGGCATTTCACAGATCTGAAGCGGTGTGTTTGTCCTAACTCCCGATTCCAATAAAGGGACTACGGGTGTCAGCACTCCGCATAAGCTCAGATTTGTCGCGTGATCCTTTGCCTGTGAGACTGCTCTTTCGCTGCTATTATAGGTCGAGATCACAGATTTCTCCCGGCTCCACCAGGCATATGAAAGCAGCATGGATCAGCTCTGGAT
>CBDVCG010000197.1:0-4805 GCA_965372425.1 uncultured Anaerolineales bacterium | reverse complement strand
AGGTGACGCTTTGGTTTCCTGGAGGCACAGCACATCCGGCTTGGCTTCGTACAACCATTCGAGGAATCCCTTCTTTTCAGCCGCGCGTATACCGTTCACATTCCACGATATCAGGTTCATCGATCGTGCTCCATCGTCGATATTCGGAATGGTACTACGGCTTATGAAGGTGGAGAAGCAAGATTGACTGGCGTGGGGGTGGGTTGAACGATGAAACCCTGACGTCCTTTAAAGGTGAAGTAATTGGTTTTTCCCGGGTGCAGCCAGAACTGAGCCGTCATGGGATGACCGGCAAAATCGATGCGAATCTCGTAAGGGCCAGCAGGGAGATCACTGATGACGAAATTCTCTCCATAAAACTCATCGGAATGTACCGTCCCGGTGGCATATGTCCACACATCCCAGCGCTGGCCGGTTTCAAGGGAGTGGATTTGCACCAGTTGTTCCTCCAGGAGTCTTCGGTACGTGTTCTCCACCCGACCCACAAGAACACCCCAGCCATCGGGTGGCACAATCCATAATTCAGGGTTGCGTGTGCTGAAGTAGCGGTTCTCCCCAATTCGGACTTCATAATGCAGGTGAGCCCCGCTTGCGTGACCTGTTTCACCCACCATCCCGATATGTTCGCCGGTTTTGACGGGCTGACCCTTCCAGACGATGACCGATTCCATATGGGCGTAAACGGTGTAAACCGGTTGCCCCTCGTAGCCAAAATCGTGTCGGATTGCGACGGCGAGACCATAGGGATCCGTCTCATCATAGATTCCACGATACAGGCCGTAACCCGCCCACACAACTTCACCGTCCCCGGTAGCGAGTACGGGCGTGCCTCGTTCGGCGCCAATATCGATACCTGTGTGAATCGTCTCCTCGCCATTCAACGTACTTCCATATCTATAGCTTGGATTGGGCCAGTTTACTTCACCTGAAGGGATCGGTCGGATGAAGTAAAAATGATCCTGAGGCTGAATCGACCAGGGCGCCGGGTATGGCGGGGGACGCCAACCTAAATCGGGCTGGGGTTCTGATGTCGGAAATGTGATCGGGCGCGGCACTACGGGGAGCGGGACTTGCTGGAAAGATCCTCCTTCGGTGCTCTCCTCCTCAGAGGGTGCAGAAACAGGTGCTACTTCCTTTGGCGTACTAAGGGGGATAATATCTTCAGTTTGCGGCAGACTTTCAGCGCTTCCACAGGCTGACAGCGAGAAAAACAAGAGAAGGAGGAGGGGAGCCAGCCGCGCCAACTTCCTGAACGCATTGACTCCTTGCATCAATTTATCCGACCCGCCCATCATCATCGCGGGAAACTGCAACTGCGGAGCCGGGGATTCGTCTATGTTCCGTACCTGACGCCTTTCTTGTTTCATAAAACCTCAAACAGCGCCTCTTTTTACCTACTTGGCCTGCCAGTGTCATCTTTGCAAGATCGATGCCACATTCTTTTGATAAAGCATCCCGAGCATACCAGAAGAAAATAAGACTTGTCATTGGTACTTCCATCTACCAACCCAAACAACGCGCTGTATTCCCAGGAGGCTGCGCTGTGCTTGAGAATTGCCGGAAGGTCATCACCGTTTCTTTAAGTTAGACTCTTCCATGCCTTGACCCTGTATATTTGGGCTGATATTATCTCGCCGACTATGGCATCTCGAGCAACTCAAAGCGACCCTTCAGCTAAAGATTCACAAAACCCTCGTGATCAATCACGAAATGACGGGGTACGCCGCTTTTCAAGAAAGTTTATCGGAGCAATAGCGGTTGTGGTTATCGCCATCATGCTAGCCGCCCTGTACTTCCTCCCAAACTCCATCACCGTTCTCCCCGCCGTCGGTGAATCCACTCCACCTCCTACGGAGGAGCGATCAGAGTCTGTCCGGGCAGATCAGATTTTTCTCGAGATGGAAGATTTGCCGACCTATTCGATGAAAACGAGCGCAACAAGCATCCGCCGGCAATCCGACCTGCATACCGAGCTCCCCAATCGCCCCCGTCTAAGTGTGATCAAGTACCTGGTCCAGGAGGGTGATAGCCTGTTCGAGATTGCAGAGACGTTCGCACTGAAGCCGGAAACGATCCTATGGGGCAACTGGATTACCCTCGATCAAGACCCTCATACGTTGAAACCGGGCCAAGAATTAGACATTCCTCCCGTAGACGGGGTCCTGCACACCTGGTCTGAGGGCGAAAGCCTGGACGCTGTTGCAGATTTTTTCTATGTGGACTCTGAAGACATTATCGATTGGCCCGGAAACCATATCGAACCCAACATCGATCGCGCCACACCCCTTCTTGAAGAAGGTGCTTTGCTCATGATCCCGGGCGGACGCAGAGATCCTCCCAGTTGGCAGATGGTGAGCATCACACGATCGAATCCCGCTGCAGCCAGCATCCTCGGTCCTGGATCTTGTGGCTCTATCTACAGTGGTCCGGTCGGCACAGGGGTCTTCGAATGGCCTATATCATCCACGTGGCTCTCCGGCTACCCCTATATCCCTGGTCTTCATGAAGCCATTGATATCGGCGGCAGCATCGGAAACGCGATCTACGCCGCGGATACCGGCGTCATCGTCTATGCGGGGTGGAACAACTACGGCTACGGGAACGTGATCGTCATCGATCATGGAAACGGCTGGCAAACCCTTTATGCACATCTTAACAGCGTCTACTTCGGGTGTGGTCAGGCTGTATTTCAAGGCAACAAAATTGGTTCGATGGGCGTGAGTGGGAATTCATCTGGCCCCCATCTCCACTTCGAAATGCGCAGCGATATCTGGGGCCGTGTCAATCCAGGTAATTTTCTGCCTTGATAGGTATTTCTTCCATTTACAGGCGTAATCAAAAATGCCCTCGTCTTTTGATGACGGGGGCATTTCTCTTATTTCTTCGTCACGGATCTACAAGATTTACGTATCCGTAAAGCGAATTCGAGGCTTGGTCGGTTTTGTCCTGATCTCTTCTGCTTTTCCAAGCATATCCATCGCAAAACGGATGGTCGATGGAACAAAAAGAAGGAGGATGAGAAACCCAAGCGCAGCGAAAAAAACCGACCAACTTGCAGGCCCTGACACTTCCGGCACCAATCCACCCGGATTGTAATCAGCCGCTCCCGAGGCGATATCTACATCAGAGAGTGAGACACTTAAATTACGTGTTAGACCATCTCGCAGATCAGCCGGCGAAGTGTACGTGATCATGTATTCGCTCTGCAGCGTGCGTGCATATCGCTTGTAAAGATCCATGAGCTGCTCGCTATCATTCGCATATGCGAATTCTCCTCCTGCCTGAGCCGCGAGTGTTTGCAGCGCGGGAACATCAATGCCAGAAGTCGTCGCATCCTTGTGCGAAGGATCGCCAAGACCCACCGTAGATATCGAAAGGCCAGCCGGTCCAATACCCGAGATGACATCCGTCAGCCCGACCTGGCTCCGGTTGTCCATGCCATCGGTGAGCACGATGATGGCTTTCCTTCCGGGCAACGTCTCCAGAATGACGACGCCTTCGATAAGGGCATCATACATTGCAGTATCGCTCCCTGCTGCAAGACCATCGATGCTGGCGATAATCACATCTTGGTCGCTGGTGAGCGGCTGAACGTAGTCGATCTCCGTATTGAACACGAGAAGTCCGACCTCATCACCGTAGCGCATTTGCTGTACAAACGCTTTGGCAGCGGATTTGGCTGTGTCCAATTTGCCCACCTTATTCATACTGCCGCTCACATCCACGATAAGGAGGGTTTTAAAAAGCTCCACCTGCCCCAATCCCTCGATCTGATCCGTTTCGATCAGCGTCCCATCCTCTTCGAGGCGTAGGCGAGCAGGATCGATACCGAGCGGTTCACCATTCGAGTCGGTGACCGATAGATATACAGTCACCAGCGGGAACCGCGATGTGTCTACCTGAGTGATGTGCATGTCAGGGCTGGAGCCATCTTCACCCTGAGCGAAGGCCATCCGATTTGGGCGCAATGCCAGTATGCTTAGTAACACCAACAACCCTATCCACGTCTTTACTTTATTCATTCCCTCACCTCCGCTCGTGGTATGCAAGCGTAGTGTTTCCCATCCGGATTCGGTTGCCATCTTGAAGGCGTGCTTTTTGAATTCTGCGTCCCTCAACAAACGTGCCTTCGAGACTGATGTCCTTCAAGCTCAAGAATGTGTCCGCGCCGATCATCATGGCATGCTGCGGAGATATATCTGGATCAGGGATGACGATTTCCGACTTGAGAGGATTACTCCCAATCACCGCCGTGGGCCCCTTCGCGGATAAAAACTTATCGAGGATAAATGTTGTCCCCTTCAACTTTCCATCCAAGACCTCAAGCCAGACACGCGAGAGGAGCACGACGATGAGGGCTATCATCGCCCCGATCATGGCGCCCATGAGGACCAAGCCTATGGCTTTGCCGGAAACCAGATCCTCGCCCACGGGTCTCGCAAGCTCGAGCAGTAGGCCTCCAAGAAACCCGCCGAGTGCCCCGCCTAAGGCGCCCTTCCACATTTGTGTTCCACCAGTGACACCCTCCACCAAACCGATGAAGAGTCCGAAGAAAGCCCAACCCAATGCTCTGGGTATTACGCCACCACCGAGAGCACCAAAAAGGATCTCCCCCAACGGTAATGCAAGGGCACCGGCAAGCAGACCCAGCGCTCCGCCCACCAGACCTGACCGCAGTGCTTTCACTGGATTACGCGTGACAATGCCTTCCGCACTTCCAATAGGAAATCCGATGCAGAAACCAATTGCAGCTCCCACGACGACATCGCTCAGGTACAGATTCCCGCTGAAAGAGAGGCCAAGCA
>CBDVCG010000196.1:0-4826 GCA_965372425.1 uncultured Anaerolineales bacterium | reverse complement strand
CCACATCGTCGCAGTAAGTGACGATCACTTCATCCACTCTCACCCCAACCCCTCTGCCTTCTTCTGGGAGATGGGCTTTAAGTCACAACTTCCTGATCCCGAATCCCTGATCCCCAATCCCCGGTCGAACTATTGCATGTAGAACGAACAGGAGTATATTCGGACCCATCGAAGATTTGGCAGGCAGGCGGGTATGAGATCCCCCAATATGATCGGAACGTTGAACGAGAAACATCTGCACGCCCAGCTGAAGGCATGGTATATGCGGCCGGGCGACCTCCAGGAAGTTCCTGTGGACGGGTATGTTATCGACGTTCAAAGAGGGGACGACCAATTAATCGAAATTCAGACGAAGAATTTTTCATCGATCAAACGAAAGATGATGAAACTCGCCGATACATACCGCATTCGTCTTGTCCATCCGATTCCACGTGAGAGATGGATCATTAAAGTTGAAGAGGACGGGTCCCCGGCGGCGCCCCGTCGGAAATCACCAAAGCGGGGGGATGTCATGGATATATTTTACGAATTGGTGAGTTTTCCGGCGCTTATGAAACAGGCGAACTTCTCACTTGAAGTCCTTCTGATACAGGAGGAGCAGATACGGCGATTCGGTAAAACACGCAGAAGGCGCGATCGATGGATTGTGCAGGAGAGACGTCTCCTGGATGTGCTCGAAAGTCACACTTTTGAGACGCCGGATGATTTTCTGTCGCTGCTACCCGATGGTCTTCCCGAGCACTTCACGACGAGGGATCTTGCAGACGCGATGGGCCGGCCGGCCTGGTTCACGCGTAAAGTTGTGTACTGCTTGAAGCACATGGATGCGATCACTCAATGTGGGAAGCAGGGACGGTCGATGCTGTACCGCACGGGTGTATAGCGTCCGGAGGTCTCCCCACTCATAAAATCATGTAGTTCGTCTATTGCATTGTTGTACGCATGCGCTGTTTTTTCGATTACAGGGATTTGGCTCGAAAAAGGGGGAGGGTGATGACGATTGGGCGCCGCGTCACAATCGTTTATATTCCATTGGTTTAACGTAGGCTTCCGCACTTACCGAAGGTGATATCATTATTTAGCAAGCCGCCAAATCTCTTGCTGAGCAGGCAAGCGGTCGCAACCTGGCGGTTTGCGCTATTTAACAAACCTGTGTCGAATCGTAACCCAATCACTGTGCTTGGCGCCCCCATGTTATTCTATGGAGGTATTTCTGTCTTGAACAACTTTAATCCGGCACTGGAAAGGACCTCGATAAATGACCCACACATTGGACATCATCCATAGCCGTAAATCTGTTCGAGCTTATGAGGATGTCCCCATCAGCCCTGAGGATAAGGAGGAGATACTTCACGCCGCCATGCGTGCGCCTACGGCCGGCAACATGATGCTCTATTCCATCATTGAGGTCCAGGATCAAGCGATGAAGGATACGCTGGTTGCTACATGTGCCAACCAACCATTCATTGCCACAGCGCCATTGGTGCTGTTATTTGTTGCAGATTATCAGCGTTGGTACGACTATTTCGTCATATCCGATGTGGAGGAATTTTGTGAGAAAAGCGGGAAGAGCATGCGGAAGCCTGAAGAAGGAGATTTGTTATTGGCGTGCTGTGATGCCATGATCGCGGCGCAAACCGCCGTCCTTGCCGCAGAGTCGCTCGGAATCGGCTCCTGCTATATTGGCGACATCATGGAAAATTATGAAACCCATAAGGAGCTCTTTCAATTACCCAAATATGTGATCCCCATTGGTCTTCTCTGTTTCGGCCACCCAACCCAGGCGCAGAAGGAGAGAGAAAAGACCAGTCGATTCGGTGAAGATTTCATCCATTTTATCAACCGGTATCGCCGGTTAGATGAAGACGAATTTAATGAGATGTTTGCAGAAATGCACGAACAGAGAATGACCGACCAGGTGAAAAATGCGGGTATCAAGAACGTCGGAGAATTAATGTATACCCGCAAGCTTGGGTCCGATTATGCCATCGAGATGAGCAGATCAGTGCGTGCGATGCTGAAAGCATGGACGGAAGAGTAAAACCAGGCTACATGGTGATCCCCCGCTCACTCAGATAGCTGTGCCAGAGGATGCGAGCTGCCACCGCTCTCCACGGTTTCCATGGATTGCCTATTTCTAATAGTTCAGCCTCGTCGGGACGCCTGGAGAGTCCTTTTACTTCCTTTATGGATGATGCCAGCGCAAGATCCCCAACCGGCCAGATATCCGGCCTGAGGAGCGCTTCAAGCAGATAGATGTCTGCTGACCATGGGCCAATGCCCTTGTTCTTGACGAGCTCTTCGCGGACAGCATCATCATCCAGCTTGTCGAGTTCGTCGAGCTGAAGCCTACCATCGAGTACGGCGATTGAAAGCCCCCGGCAGTAAATCATCTTCTGACGACTGAACCCTGCCTCCTTTAATGCACGATCATCAAGCTCCAGAAATATTTCTGGGTTGAGCGGATTCGCAATCAGGCATAACTTGGCGTAGGCAGCCTTTGCAGATGCAAGCGATACCTGTTGCTCCAGAATGATCTGTATGAGTGTGGAATAACCGGGATCACGGGCCCATAAAGGAGGGGGACCATGTTTTCGCACGACGCCGGCTAAGGCGGTATCGAGGCGAGAAAGGTGCTCTACCCCCCGAGCAAGGGTCTGGAGATCGAGGTTTTTCGGAGGATCGGGGGTGACGATGATGCATTTCCTTTCTGTCCCGGAGGTTGACGAAGAGGACGGCATTCGAATTCTCAAGTGAGCGTCAAAGACCAGGATGGATGGGATTACAACCATTCTACCTCGTGTGAAATAGGACCATTAACGTGAGCGTGGGTATAATCCGGTCAGAATGTACGCCAGACGAAAAAAGTTCCCCTTGTTTCCATTCGCAGCAATTGGCTTGATCAGCGGCATCGTGATCGTAGCCGTCATCGCCGCGCCGCGCGTAGTCGAAATCACACCTGACGGTCAGGAAATCTCATCCACATCGAGAATCAGCATTAAGTTCAATCAACCCATGGATCCAGCCTCAGTAGAATCCCGCCTGACGATCAAACCATTTGCAGGGGGTCACTTGTCATGGGAGGGGAAAAGCCTGCTCATTGAGCCGGATCAACCCTGGAAAACGGGCGAGACCGTAGAGGTGCACCTCGGCGCGGGCGCCCGGTCGCTGCGCATCCTACCGATGCTCTTGGGACACACCTGGTCTTTCTCGGTCGGGGCGCCGCGCCTGACATATTTATGGCCGGCATTTGGCGCCGCAAATATCTATGTTCGGGGTGAAGACTCTACTGATGAACCCGTCCAGCTCACACACTCAGACGCTGGCATCCTGGATTTTAGTGTGTCCATTGATGGGAACAGAATAACGTATACCATATCGGCTGTTCAAGGGAGCAATGAAATCAGGCTTCTGGACCTGATCACGAATGAAGTTCGATGGGTCTATACATGCGATACCGACGCCCTATGTCAGGCGCCGACCCTTTCACCCGATGGTCATTGGCTGGCATTCGAACGCAGCGAGCTTGTGGAAGGAGCCGGTGGAAAACCAATCACGAACGCACAAACGGTCTGGCTGATGTCCCTTCAGGATGAAGGAGTTTATGGACCGGTCTTTAACGCGACCCACGATCTCATGGGTCCGCAGTGGTCTCCCCTCGGCGAATTGATGGTCTACGACAACACGTTGAAGGCCTTCGTCCTGTTGGAAACCGGAAATCCTGATACCCCCATCCTTTTCATTCCGAGCGGGCTCGGTCAGCAGGGCACATGGTCTCCCCAGGGCGCCGATATTGTGTATGCAGAGATCATTTTTCCCGAAGAGGTGCTCGGAGAAGCTGGAATAGAAGCTGTGGATTTTCCAGAGGGGGAGGTGCCATTCTTCAGTCACCTTTATAGAAATGTCGTGAGTACGGGCGACGTGAGTGATATCTCACCCGGACCGGATGTCATGGTCGAAGACTCGTCCCCAACATACAGCCCGGATGGACGCTGGCTTGCCTTCGTTAGAAAGTACCTTGACGCGGACAGGTGGACCATGGGACGGGAAGTTTGGCTCATGGATGTGAGTTCGGGTGATGTCCGTAGACTCACAGATGATCCCACAGCGAATTTCTCTTCTATTTCCTGGAGTTTGGATTCGCAGCGTCTCGCATTTATGCGCAGTGATCTGGCCAACCCCGGGGCCATGCCCGAGGTTTGGGTATGGAACATGGCTGACGGCGAAGTGACAGAATTCATAGAAGGAGGCTACCTACCCCAATGGACCTCATAGCCAATGTTGGTCAGCGTGCGCCGGATTTCTCTCTGAAAGACCTCGACGGGGTTCCCCATCGATTGGAAGATATGCTTGGACGAATCGTCATCATCAACTTCTGGTCGGCGGAGTGTCCGTGGTCCGAGAAGATCGACGAGAAATTAGCGGAGCTCCTATCGATCATTACTGGAGGAGTTTTGCTTTGGTCGATCTCTTCAAATGTGAACGAACCCATTGAGGTGCTCAAGTCTGGTGCTAAAGCACGCGGGCTGCCCGTCGTCCTGCGGGATGAAGATCATGCGGTTGCGGACCTTTACGGCTCGGTGACCACGCCGCATTTTTACTTGATCGATTTTGACGGCATCTTGCAGTACAAAGGCGCCTTTGATGATGCCACGTTTCGTCAACCGGACGCCGCCCGGGACTACCTGGGTGAGGCTCTTCGGGCTGTGCAGGAATCGCGGCAGCCCGACCCGATGGAGACGCCTGGTTACGGTTGCACAATCATTCGTTTCGCCGATGGAGATTTATCTCCCATTATTAATCGATAAGGGGCTGCTTGATGATGT
>CBDVCG010000195.1:0-4844 GCA_965372425.1 uncultured Anaerolineales bacterium | reverse complement strand
CCTTCCCCAGTGAGGTCAGGTAGACTGCTACTGCGAGCGCCATCAAACCTTGATTGGTGCAGATATTCGAAGTGGCTTTATCCCGCCGGATGTGCTGCTCCCGAGGCGTGAGCGTGAGTACGTACCCTCGCTGACCTCGTGAATCAATCGTCTCTCCTACGAGACGTCCTGCCATCTTTCGCACATATTTTTCGCGCGTCGTGAAGATTCCCAGATAGGGTCCACCATAGGACAGCGGGATCCCCAGCGGCTGACCTTCGCCCACGACGATGTCCGCGCCAAACTCACCGGGTGGTCTGAGCAACCCTAATGCGATGGGATTGACCACAACACACATCAGCGCGCCGACCTCGTGCGCTGCTTCTCCTAACGCTTTAAGGTCAGATATCCGACCGAAGAAATCGGGATATTGGACAGCTACAAGCGTGGTGTCATCGTCGAGCAGGTCGATGAGCGCATCCACATCGTTCTCGAGGGTATCATCACCTTTGAGTGTCAACCCCATTCCCTGGGTATATGTGCGCACAACCTGTCGGTATTGCGGGTGGATCGCCGGTGAAAGGACCACTGTGCTCCTCTTCCCACGGTGCTGATTCAGCGCCAGGACGACGGCTTCTGCGAGCGCGGTCGCGCCATCATAATGTGATGCGTTGGAAACATCCATGCCGGTGAGGTTGCAGATCAGGCTCTGGTACTCAAATATGGCCTGCAGCGTACCTTGAGAGATTTCCGGCTGGTAGGGCGTGTAAGCAGTGTAGAACTCGTTCCGGAGCAGAATGTGATCGACGACAGCAGGGATGAAATGGTTGTACGCTCCTGCACCGAGAAAACAGGCGGCATGGCGGACTTCCAGATTGGCTTCAGATAGGGCAAAGAGCTCATCCGTGATCTCCATTTCAGAGATCGGATCCGGCAGATCCAGGTCGGGGAAGCGTACGTTTTCAGGTATGGCTTCATAGAGATCCTCGACCTTATCCACGCCGATGGCTGCCAGCATTTGCACCCGTTCACTCTCGGTATGGGGGATATACGCCATCAGCCTTCCCTCTCTTTCGTATATTTTTCATACCCGGCGGCGTCCATCGTGCCCTCCAGTTCATCCGGATCGGTAATTTCAATTTTAACCACCCAGGCCTCACCATACGGATCGGAATTGACCAGTTCTGGCGTATCAACCAGGGTCTCATTTACGGCAGTGATCTTTCCCGAGATGGGCATATACATGTCGGAAGCCGCTTTCACGGATTCAACTGTGCCAAAAGCTTCCTCTTTAGCAAGCGTGTCACCCACTTCTGCGGTCACCTCGACGTATACCACGTCCGAAAGCTGATCCTGGGCGTAATCCGTCAGTCCCACAGTGGCAATATTATCCTCAACGCGTATCCATTCATCGCTTTCGGCATATTTCAAATCAGTTGGAAATTCCATCCTAACCTCCTCATGAATTGTGTCCGTTTAAGTGTTCAGGACGCACAGTAAATATCATGTGCGTCCTCTGTCGTAAACCTGAGAGATTCACCGCATAGTGCGGTTTGCCCCTTCGGTGATAAACCGTTTTCCAGAGTCACGGCCAGGTGGAGTCCTTTTTACCTGAGAGTTTCACCGCGCTTATGCACGTGATCACGCGATTTGCCCCTTCGGTGCCCTTATACTCGGGTCTCTCCTCAACCTGTGCGAATTGGTACGTCCATTCTATCATGAGAGCATTTGTTCAAGACCAGGAATTCACGATCTCAATCCATACCCAAGATTTCTGTCAGGCGCTCCTTATCAAAATCCACCACGATTTCGCCGTCGATGTCGAACGTAGGGGAGACGATGTATCCATCCGCCCATGCACGTACCTGAGCCTCCGCACCTGCGACACGATAGACATCCACTTCGATGTACTCAAGCCCTCGTTCTTCCAGCCACTCGCGAGCTTTGCGGCAATGGGGACACCAGGCTGTACAGTACATCACGATTCCACCGCTGGGGAGCTCAACCACCTTCTCTTCCCTGGGAAAGGTAGCGTTTGCCTCCGGATCGATCCGGCGAATCTCATCGTAGATCTCGTAGATGTCGGGGGGGAAGTCGATGTCGTAGACCTTCTTAAACTGCAGCGCTCCCTCCTTGTCGAAGATGAAGATCGCCCGTTCGGAATAGCCTTCCTCACGGAACACGTTGAACTGTCTGGTCACCTCACCGTGCGGGTTAAAGTCACTGAGCAGAGGATAGGAGATACCCCCCAGGCTGTCAGCCCAGGCGACGAGGGTCGGGACGCTATCGACGCTTATACCCAGGACCTGGGTATTCAATCCCGCAAAACGATCTAATTCGGTCTCGTACTGCGGGATCTGGCCGCTTCAGACTGGCGTCCAGGCCAGCGGGAAGAAGGCCAACATCACATTCCTTCCCCGATAATCATCGAGGCTTAATTCCCCGGAATTATGGGAGGGTAGTGTGAATCGGGGAGCCTCGGTACCAATGTCAAGTAACATGTCTGCACCTCAAGCGTTATTGAGATTTTCAAGTAGAACCTGGCGAGCTCAGCGATAGGACCGGGGCACGCGAGCGCTCAACCCGCAGATCACTTCGTAATTGAAAGTCCCCCATCGTTTACCCAACTCTTCAGGAGATATATATTCATCTCCCTGCTGACCGATCAAGACGACCTCGTCACCAATCAGAGTATCAGGCACATCATCGAGGTTTACCATGAGTTGATCCATGCTCACCCGCCCTACCACCGGAACCCGCTCCCCATGGATGAGGACTTCGTTGCCGGGTACCCTACGGTAGCCGTCGCCATAACCTACAGGTACGACGCCGATGGTCTCCTCGGCTTTCGTCTTATAGACATGACCATAGCTTATCCCCCTCCCGGCTTCCAATCGCTGGATGAAACTCAGGCGCGCCTTCCATCTCAGCGCTGGACGGAAGCCGTCGGGCAGGGGCATCTTTATATCCGGAGGAAGCCCATAAATAGCTATTCCCGGGCGGACCATATCGAAGCGGCTGCTTGGGCGCGATATTGCCGCCGCTGAGTTGGCAGCGTGAACGATGGGAGGACGCAGCCCCGCTGCCTCGATCTCACTCATGAGATCCAGGAATTGCGCCTCCTGCTGTTCTGTGGTGGGATCCTGTGGTTCATCCGCTCTTGCGTAATGGGTAAAAATCCCCTCTAATTGAACATGGGGCGCATCATGTAGTCTGCGGACAAGATCATAAGCGACTTCAGGTTTAGCCCCGAGGCGGCTCATCCCGGTATCCACTTTGACATGGACGACCGCATCACGACCGGCGGACACCGCGGCACTTTCTACCGCATCTACATGAGCCGGCTTGAAAATCGTCAGGGAGGTGCGAGTCCCCACCGCCTCCCCCATCTTCTCCACAGGTGTGTTGCCCAGGACAAGGATGGGCGCCTCAAAGTTCTGGCGGCGAAGTTCGAGCGCTTCCTCGACGCGAGCCACACCACAGTAAACCGCACCTGCATCCACCGAAGTGCGCGCAACTTCAAGGATGCCATGACCATAACCATTGGCCTTGATTACGGCCATGACTCGGACACCTGTCAGGGCGCGCATGCGCTCTACATTATTCGAAATAGCGGATGTATCTATGACGAGCCAGTTGGAAAATCCATCCGTGTGATCCACAATCGCGAGTATAAGACGAAGGGATGCAGTTGACAATGTTCTGGGTATAATGCACAGCCATGGTCTCTCATTCTGCTCTCCCCGAGTACGCCATCGCCTCCCTGGCCCCAAACCGGACGATCCTCCAGAGGAACTCGGGTAACCTCAATATTGCACAGCGTCATCCGGATGGAAGGCTGGTCGTTCCGTGAGCGAGTTCCAATTCGACCTATGCGCGCAAGATGGACGCGGCCGTGCGGGAACATTTTCGACCCCACACGGCAATCTGCAGACTCCAATTTTCGCGCCTGTAGGGACGCTTGCCTCTGTAAAGGCGCTGACGCCTGAACAAGTCGCCGGGGCGGGCGCCACCCTCATCCTGGCAAACACCTACCATCTCTACCTTCGACCTGGTGAGCGCGTGATCCAAAAGCATGGAGGCTTGCACCAATTCATGGGATGGTCCGGTCCGATCCTGACTGATTCCGGGGGCTTTCAGGTGTTCTCGCTGGCGGAGCGCCGCGTCGTTGATGAGGAAGGCGTCACTTTTCGATCCCACGTGGATGGCTCCGAACACCGCTTTACGCCAGAAAAGGTCATCGAGATCCAGGAACAACTGGGGGCCGACATCATCATGGCGTTCGACGAATGCCCTGAGCCGTATGACCGAGCCTACAACGAAGCCGCGCTCGCTCGGACACACGCTTGGGCAGAGCGATGTCTGAGTGTAAAGAAGCGCAACGATCAGGCGTTGTTCGGGATCGTCCAAGGTGGAATCTTTCCAGATCTTCGCAAAGAATCAGCTTCTTATATCGCCTCTCTCGATTTTCCTGGGAACGCAATCGGCGGACTTTCCGTCGGCGAGACGAAAGCTGAAATGCATGCCATCCTTGAGATCATCGATGCCGTCCTTCCCCGGGAGAAACCTCGCTATCTCATGGGCGTGGGCGCGCCGGATGACATCGTCGAATGCGTCCTGCGCGGGGTCGATATCTTTGATTGCGTGCTCCCGACACGAATGGCCAGAAATCACGCCGCGTTCACAAATCGAGGACGTATGAACCTGAGGAAAGCCCAATACGCCGAAGATCTGCGTCCGATCGACGAATCATGTTCCTGTTATACATGTTCCTCCTTTTCCCGTGCCTATGTCCGTCACCTCTGCACCACCCGGGAGATGCTCGCTGGGACGCTCCTCTCCATCCACAACATCCACATACTCAC
>CBDVCG010000194.1:0-4845 GCA_965372425.1 uncultured Anaerolineales bacterium | reverse complement strand
ATGAGTTATCGGTTTCAGATAAACCTAGTTTTAATGGACGTGGATATGACGAGAGAGGGGTAGCCATGATGGATACGACCCAAAAACGGGCAAGTGACCATGGATTACCTGATTATTTCGACATGCAGGCTGACCTGGGTCATACCAAGCATCTTGGAGGTTGGTTCGCCACACAGGAGCTGCTGGAGCTATGCCACCTAGAGCCTAGGCAGGAACTGCTCTATGTTGGCAGTGGAGCGGGCAACAGCGCAGTAAAAATCGCACAGGAATACGAATGTCGTGTAGTTGGTGTGGATTTACTGGAGAAGATGGTCCTCGCTGCTAGGGAGAAGGCCATTCAAAAAGATGTTGCGGATAGAGTCGAATTCCGTGTTGGTGATGCCCGGGACTTGCCCTTCGACGACGATCGTTTTGACCTGCTCATCTGTGAATCGGTAAATACATTCATCCCCAACCTTGATCGAGCCGCGGGGGAGTATGTGCGCGTGATCAAACCTGGGGGATATGTTGGATTGAATGAGGCAATCTGGATAAAACCTCCACCAGAAAGCGGTGATGAGACCATGCGTGCACTGACCGGTCAGCGTCTGCGCACATCAGATGAGTGGGTCGATATGATGGAGAGAGCGGGTTTGCAGGACCTGGTTGTCCGAACGGCCAATTTTGAGATGAGGCGTGAGTCACGAAGTCAGTTTGAATTAATAGGGGTTGGGGATTACGCGCGTATCCTGGCTCGTTTCGTCAGAATCCTTTTATTCGACTCGAGCATCCGAAATCAGTTGAAGGTAGCTCTTTCGGAACCGAGATCGATGTACGCTTACATGGGGTACGGGCTCTATGTTGGACGCAAGCCGGAAGGCTTGCCATAACACCATCCTTGGAGCTGAGCTGTAACAAAGCTTCCTTGGTCAGACCCTCGTCTATCGGTCGAGCTGGAACTCCATCGGATCAGGTTTGTTATCAAGAACCTCTTCGATGCGCTCCATAACGTCGTCGGTAAGCTGATTAACGATGTCGACTGTCTTCAAGTTTTCTTCAAGTTGAGAGAGACGCGAAGCACCCAGGATCACCGTGCTGACATTGGGATTTTTCAGGCACCAGGCGAGGGCCAGCGTAGCCATATTCGTCTCCAGTTCTTCGGCGATAACGCTCAAGTCTCTCACCTTTGCAACACGTTCATGCCCTTCCTCGCTCTCAAAAATTTTCTTCATCCATTCATAGCCAGGAAGGTTGATGCGAGCATCATCCGGAATTCCTTCGTTGTATTTCCCGGTGAGCACACCGGAAGCGAGTGGAGACCAGATTGTCGTTCCGAGACCTACCGTGTCATAGAGACGGGCGTATTCAACCTCGAACCGCTCCCGATGGAACATGTTGTATTGGGGCTGCTCCATCGTCGGCGGGATCAGATTGTGCTGCCGGGCGATCCCATGAGCCTCCATGATTTGTTGGGCCGACCATTCTGAGGTGCCCCAATAATGAGCTTTTCCCATTTGAACGAGATCACTCATCGCGCGTACCGTCTCCTCGATGGGGGTCTCTGGATCTGGTCGATGGCAGAAGTATAAATCGAGTGCTTCCACGCCTAATCTGACAAGAGCCTGATCACATGCCTCGATGATGTGTTTGCGGTTCAGCCCCCATTGTGTTGGTTTATGATCAGAAACACTGCCAAACATGACTTTGCTTGATACGAGATAACTATCCCGGCGCCACCCGAGTTTCTTAAGCGCCACCCCCATTACGATCTCAGCCTCACCGTGTTCGTATACCTCGGCGTTATCAAAGAAATTGACCCCGGCATCGTATGCGGTTTTCATAATCTCTACAGCGTCATCGATATCTACTTGTTTGTTAAACGTAACCCAGGCGCCGTAGGAGAGTGCACTGATTTGCAGACCAGATTTTCCTAATCGTCGATATTCCATGATTCACCTCATTTATTGAAATAATTGAAATATATAAATGACTTTCGTAAGCGAATGAGAGATGACAATCGTTGATCAGCTTAATTGTAACGTAGCGCTCACATAATTGCCGATTGATATGGTCATGGATACCCCCGAGGCATTCCCAATTCGGCTCTGTTCTCTATCTGTCGAGGGGTTGTGGGAAACTGTTCCTTTAAATGGTGTTCGCAACAAATCAAGGAGTGTGACTCATGTGTAGAATTGAGACACAAGGGTTATTACCTAGAGACTGGAAATGCCCTCCCCCATCTGATGGATTATGCATCATCTAACTCCTGGAGGCCAAGATCCATGACCAGGGTCGTCTTGCCACCCGGGGTCATGCATCCTAGAATGCCCGCATCCTGGATGGTATCGATGTCATCGCATATTCGTATGAACCTCACACGGAAACCGGCAAAGCGGATATCCTTGGGCTGTTTGAGCCTGGTCGTTGGAATAATGGGTCTTTCTGCGTGTAATTTTCAGAAGGTTGCTGTGAGCCTATTTATGAGCCCTACGCCGACCCCTTCGGTGACACGCACCCCGACGATGACGCAATCGCCTATGAAAACACAAACCGCGACTATCACGCGTACGGCTACCCGGACATCGACCTCAACCCGAACGTCGACGCCCAGCCTCACCCCCACGATCACGCTTACTCCTACGATCACCAGCACCCCGACACGAACCGCCACGATCACACCAACTCCTGAGATTCGCGGTCGGGTATCCGTTCAGTCAAATTGTCGCTATGGCCCTGGTTCGGCCTACTTGTATGAGTGGGGGCTGTATCCTGCCAATCGTGTTACGGTGCTCAATCGAAACGATGATGCGACCTGGGTGTACGTAGACCCATGGACTTACATCGACTACTGTTGGGTAAAAGCCGATCTGCTGGAATTCGATGGCGACATCACCAAACTCGACGTCCGTGTGCCGATCTTGCCCGCATCTGACTTATATGGTCCGGTGTCGAATGTACGCGCAAGCCGCGTCGATGGTGATGTATGGATCGCTTGGGATGGGATCTGGATGACCGAAGATGATTATCGCGGGTACCTCATCGAAATATGGATTTGTGAAGCTGGAGAGTTAGTCTTCAAACCAATCCACAGCCATGGGTTCCTCGTGATCCTCCCGGAAGACCTGGACTGTGACGAAGAGTCACATGGTCGTGTGTATGCCGCTGAAAAACACGGATATACACGCTGGGTCGCGATCCCATGGCCAGCTCACCCAACCGCCACCCCCCCTAAAAAGCCATCTGAATAATTCGGGAATAACTTTCCGGATCTTCTTTGGGTACGAAAACTATCCTCGTTATCGTCCCTCTATATGTATGTGTTTCAATTCGCGAATATAAAGTGCGATCGGGCGTTTTGTGTTCGCTCAATACGAGATGTATAGTTCTCGAAATCTCGATGTGAAAGGATCGGACCTTGACGGATATCCGAATCTCAAACTTGGCGGAGATATTGGTAAATTACTCTGTTGAAGTGGAACAAGGACAAATGGTGCATATTGGTTGTTGGCCCTTCAATACTTCAGCGCTTCCTTATCTACAAGAGGTCACCCGGGCAGTGCTCAAAGCAGGGGGATATCCGCTGCTCGACCTGGAGCCTGAGTTTTTCAGTAATGTTCTGTTTGACGAAGGAGACGATGCGCAGATTTCATTCGTGGATCCTCGACTGCTGTGGGGCGCACGTGAATTGGACCGATCGATCGTCTTCACTTGTGAAGAAAATACACGCCGATTAACAGGAGTTGACCCAGAACGGCAGACACGATGGGTGGCCGCAAATCGCGAGGTTCAGGACATTTTCTATCGACGCGCTGCGGAAGGCAGCCTACGCTGGGTTTTAACTCTGGTGCCTACGTCCGGGTATGCGCAGGATGCCGAAATGAGTCTCGAGGAATTCGAAGATTATTTCTTTAAAGCTACGTTCGCCGACATCGATAATCCCATCGATAAATTGACCTCGATGCGTGAGGAACAAGACCGCATCATATCCTGGCTTGCTGGAAAAAAGGAACTAAGAGTCCAGGGTCCGAATGTTGATCTGACGCTGTCTATCGATGGACGCCCTTTTATCAACTGCTATGGTGATGAGAATCTTCCAGATGGTGAAATATTCACCGCTCCGGTGGAGGATTCGGCGGAAGGCTGGATTAGATTTACCTACCCCGCGGTTTCGAGTGGCCGTGAGGTGACCGGTGTGGAGCTTCAATTTGAAGCGGGTAAGGCGGTCAAGGCGACGGCTGAGAAGAATGAAGAATTCTTACTGGCCTCGCTCGACATGGATGAAGGGGCGAGATTTATCGGAGAATTTGCATTTGGCATGAATAAAGCTATTGATCGGCATATTAAAAATATTCTCTTCGATGAGAAGATCGGGGGGACGATTCATCTCGCCCTTGGATTTGGATATCCAGAATCTGGGAGCAAGAACAAGAGCGCCTTGCACTGGGACATGATTTGCGACATGAAGGACGGCGGGCAAGTCCTGGCGGATGACGAGATGTTTTATAAGGATGGGGAATTTCTTATATGAGAATCTTCTGCATGAGCGTTCGATCGGTATTTAACCTGTTATGAGATCTGCCTCATGGAAAATAGTATGTGAGGCTGTAGGATAGGCAAGGTGATGGTTTTGTAGGTCTTGGATCAACCTATCTGCATACAAAAATTGATCAGATAGTATGTGACATAACCTGGGCCCAAGTAGCTGGGCTGGTTTGTGTGCTATAGTAATGGTAGAGGGGGTACTTCATCTTCCTGGTGCCCCAGGCGATGATAATCAAGCAGTATGTACGTATCGATCTACCGCTCTTTCACGCCTCCTCCATAACCCCCCGCTATTTTGTACCGTCTACTGCTGAAATCCAGTCA
>CBDVCG010000193.1:0-4869 GCA_965372425.1 uncultured Anaerolineales bacterium | reverse complement strand
GCCCCAACGATCATCACAATTCCGATGAGGATAAACGGAATACCGAATAATGCGCCCCATCCAGCGTCAGATCTCCACGCCATCACAGTCCATAGCACGGAAAAACCGAGCCAGAATAGGGCAAAACCCAGGATGCAGCCCCTCCCCGTCTTATTGGAACTTGAGGAACGCAACCTCTGTATCAAATCATCCCCCGCGATTAGGATCCTATCTCGTTCTGATTTACCTCAAGTATGAGTCTTATTCGAAATCACCGCAAGGTACGCGGGATGGAAACAAGGTGCTGCCTTCGCACATCGGAGATAAGTGATGCCCTCGCTCGAAGGATAACTGCATGTGAAGGAAACCATCTCAGAGACGATCCAAAACAGGTCCTCATCTTCTGAAACAGGTACAGATATTGCAACATCGTGATCGGCAGATGTGAACAAGACCCACCTCTAAGTCTCATCATAACGACTCGTTCACATGGGAAGAAGGTCGGGTTAGACAAAACCTGCTTGAAAGCTCAGAATTAGGCTTGGAGGGGAGTAGATCACTTTAACCGCTCCCGAGTTGTATTGAAGATCATCACTATGGCCGAATCTAGATTGCTCGCAAAATACGGATCTCCAGCATCGGACTCCCGCACCATCCTCGTGATCGATGATGAGGAAGCCTTTTGTGACGTGGTCTGTGAGATACTCGACTCGCTGGGATACAAAACGCGACAAGCCTACGATGCCCATCAAGCTATTGCCCTGCTCCAGAAAATCACACCTGACCTGATCCTCACAGATGTAATGATGCCTGAACTTGATGGTCTGACCTTTATTCGCCAACTGAGGTCGGATCCAACATGGTCAGAAATTCCCATCATCATTGTCAGCGCCAAAGCGACGAAAGACGACCGCGAGGCAGCTAAGGAAGCCGGTGCGGATGGGTATCTCATCAAACCATTCTCCTCTCTCGAACTGGAGGAGTTGATCACGGTCACTCTCTCTCCCCAAGCATAAGCCATATATCCATCCATGGTCTGATCTCACCCATTCAAACCATACAACCGAGCGATGAAATTAAGTTCTGCAGCTTGACGCTGGTTTTTGGGTACGTTAAAATGCCACTTACTAGCTCCAAATTATGCTTGGTTAGGAGAATCATGGGGACTCGACGGACAATTGTATGGATCATTTCACTCCTATTCGGTCTTATCTCAACCGCGGGCGTCATTTTTCTATTCCAGACATCAATTGACAAGTTCTCCTTAGGGAACGCCATCCTTGTTTTCTTCGCCACCGGAAGTCTTGCGTTTATCTGGCTCGATTATGTGCTCAGGACCGAGTACTTACGCAGCTGACGGCCGACCATAATCAGCATACGTTTTATGGACTAAAACGCCCCCTCGGTTGAGGGGGCGTCTGCTACTAAGCTTAAGGAATGCCTATTCTTTAACCAATGAGACAATACTCCCGATGAGCTCATCGAGGTCTATGTCTTTCAAGAGATAGTAATTCGCCCCCGCTCTGGAGGCGGCTTCTTGCTCCCAATCAGAAGGATAACTTGTGAGCACGGCGACCTTCGGATGGTTTGGAAGTGTGGATACTTGCCGGAGCAGTTCCAGCCCCATGCCATCCTTCCTCTTAACCTCAATAAGGACCACGTCGGGCTCTGTGGTCCGAACCTGCTCAATACTTTCCCCGGCATCCCCACAATGTCCCACGACCAGCACATCGTCAGCGCGATCTAACCGCTCAGCGAGCGCTATGCGAACGCTTTCATGCTCATCGACGATGTAGAGCTTAACGGCTGACAACAAATTCTCCCCGCCTGGTGATCTACACAAATTATAGAACCCACAATGAAGGGATTGAAGTGAACTATTTCCCGATGTCGAATGAAACCTGTCACGCGAGAAAGTTACTTTTCGAGGGGGAAATCATGATAGATCATGGCCAGTTGGGGCTTCAGGAGGATCGTTCTACGTGGTGATTATGGGAAAAAGCCAGAATACCCTACAGCTTACTGCACGGACGAATGGCAAGCAGATAATGGGGGTGGCCAACTCCCATTAAGGCTTTTTCCTTGGAGGATGCCCCACAGCTCACTGTGGGGTTCTTCACTCTACCGGCACCCGGATCGTGACCGTCGTGCCATCCCCGGCGTTTGATGTAATTTCGAATTCCCCTCCAATTTGGTGGGTTCGTTCTTCCATATTCGAAAGCCCATGCCCTAATACCGCGGTGGCAGTCCTGACTTCAAAACCGCGACCGTTGTCGATGATTTGCAGAGATACATACTCGTCATCGATGCAGCGCAAGCTCACTTGTACACGTGTTGCGCCTGCATGTTTTGCCGTGTTCGCAAGCGCTTCCTGCGCAATCAGAAAGAGGCTGGAGGCATTGTGATTCTCAAACATGGTCACAGCCTCTGGTTCAATGATCACTTCCGTGTCGATCAAAGTATTTGCCTTGAACTCCCGGATGAGGCGTTCCAAGGCTTCAACGAGATCATCCATCGGTATGCGGCTTGGTTGAAGATCGAGGATATAGGCACGAATATCGCGGATGGTCTTATTGAGTCCAGCGATGGCGTTCTCTAGAAGATTGTGCGCTTCGGTCTGGTCATCATCAACCGATAAACCGAGATTATCCAGCATGAGTCCTACCGCATAAATGGATTGAATGACCCCATCATGTAAATCCATTGCGATTCGTTCACGCTCCTCCAGAACCGCCACCCTCCTGGCTTGCCGGTAGAGCCTGGCATTTTCAACGGCGATCCCCACGCCCGCACCAACGGCTTCAAGGAGTCCTTTCTCACGTTCCTCGATGATGCGCTCGACCTTGAAACCCAATGTCAAAACACCCACGATTCCACTTGGAGACGTCATAGGGACACAGATCAACTGCGTGAAACCCAGGGAAAGCACATCGGGATTCAATTCTGTAATTTCTTCATTGAGTTGAATATTCCAGATCGGGATTTTACTTTCGGCGACTTCGCCAATATACCCTTCACCTACACGAAACCTATCCTTCAGCCAGAATGATTCCGCATTATCGCCATGATGGATTGCTTTTCGATACCCGCCTTCGGTCTCTTCCCTCAAAAAAATCTCGCCTCCCCCAGCTTCAAAGAGGTTGGTCACCTTCGTCAGCATCACACGGAGGAGTTCTTCGAGTTCGATCGATGAGCTGGTGACAGTCGCGAGAGAATTAATCAAACCCAGTTCCTGGTTTCGAAGAAAGAGTTCTGTCTCGCTCTCCAAAACTTTGGTATAGAGTCGTGAATTCTCGATCGCTGCAGCTGCATGAGCAGCGAGCATTTCGATCAATCGTTGATCACCCTCGCTAAACATGGGCGCGTCTTTCTTATCGGTAAGGTAAATATGACCAATCGGTCGCCCATATGCTGCGATAGGTACACCCAGGAACGAGTGCATCGGTGGGTGACCCTCCGGGAATCCAATGGATTTGGGATGCTCGCTTACTTCGGGAATGCGGATGCTCTGACCGCCGCGCATCATCTCTCCCAGCAATCCCTTCCCCACAGGTTGATGGGAGATCTTCTGGATTTCGTCTTCACTTAACCCCAGCGTGATAAATGTCTCGAGTCCCCCATCTTCATCCGGGATGCCGAGGGCGGCATAACTGGCGCGGGAAAGTTCCTTTGCTGCATGAATGACGCGCCTCAATACGCCTTCGAGGGAGAGATCGGAGAATAAACTGAGGGAGGCGCGATGCAGTGCCTCCATATCCGCCTCGGGATTTGAAGACGTGGAGGAGTTCACCTTGGTTTCATCTTCTGTCAATTCTGACTTCCTCACCGAATTGAAGTTCCTTGTCTTAATTTTACCGCATGCAACCGACATCGCAAATCATCCAGAAGGCTTTTCAACATATAATACAGAAGTCGATTCCAGCAAATAGCCATTTGAGTGCTGAAGTTCAGACCACCATCCTTGTACGCAACCTGATAGTTTTTGCCAATCATGGAAATTGATAGCTTTTGCTAGGCAAAAGATTTGATACTTTTTGCCAGTTATGCGTGTTTACAACATTCGAACATGCCGATCGAGGCACATAGGTGGGAACTCTCATGACCAAATTTAGCTCACGACTCCCCGGCTTTTACGATCTTTCGGTGGCGGAGCGGTTAGAAAAGCTTACTGAATCAACCAATTGGGATTCGGCATCGGTAGATGCATTCAGCTTATCAGGCGGACTCAGCATCGAACAGGCTGATCACATGATTGAGAATGTTGTCGGCATCTTTGGTCTCCCGCTGGGGGTTGCAACGAACTTCATCGTCAACGAAAAAGAAGTTCTTATCCCCATGGTTGTTGAAGAACCATCAGTTGTAGCCGGCGCATCCTTTATGGCAAAGCTTGCGCGCGATGGAGGCGGGTTTATGGCCGAAACCACCGCACCCGAGATGATCGGCCAAATTCAGGTCCTTGATATCGAAAACCTGGAAGAAGCCTCTGAAGAGATACTGGCTAACAAGGACAGAATCCTCGACGAGGCAGACATCGTTGATCCGGTTCTCACCGGACTGGGTGGCGGAGCTCGAGACATTGAGGTGCGGATCATCAAATCCTCCCCCACCGGGGGCATGCTCATACTTCATCTTATCTTTGACACCCGGGATGCGATGGGTGCAAACAGCGTGAATACTGCGGTAGAACGCATCAGCCCATTGATCGAAGAGATAACGGGGGGACGTGCACATCTGCGCATCCTCACAAATCTCGCCGATCGGCGTCTTGCAAAAGCTGGATGTCGAATTCCATGTGAGTCTCTGGCATACGGGGAATATAGTGGAGAGCGTGTGCGCGATGGGATCGTGGAAGCCTACGCATTTGCGGCAGTCGATCCATACCGGGCGGCC
>CBDVCG010000192.1:0-4878 GCA_965372425.1 uncultured Anaerolineales bacterium | reverse complement strand
GGCCTAGAAAATGAGGGCAACGCGTTCGAAGAGTGGTGGGCCAAGGATCAGGATTCCGACCAAAACGGCGATGAGCGCTGCAATCAATACCCCGGCAGCGCCAACATCTTTGCCTACTTGCGCCAGAGGATGTTTCTCGGGGCTGGCAAGATCGACGATGGCTTCAATCCCGGTGTTGATGAACTCGGCTGTCCAAACCAGACCTATCGCAAGAAAAAGGGTGGCCCAATCCTGTGGAGCGAGCGACAGCCACAAGCCCAAGGTGACAGTCATGGCCATAGCTGCCAGATGAATCCAGGCATTGCGTTGGGTTCGGAGGACATACCAGCATCCCGAGAAAGCGTAGCGAAATGCGGAAAGCCTACTTTTAGCTCGGTGGGGGGATTGCATTCCACCTTCATTCATTCCTGATCCCCATGTCAGCTAATACAGTGCTCTGTCGATCCCACATTGCACGTTTATCTTCGGGAGAAGTATGATCGAACCCAAGCAAGTGGAGAACGCCATGAATGACGAGGAGGGCAAGTTCTTCCTCAAGTTCACAGTTGTGTGAATTTGCATTTATCTCCGCGACCGGGACGGCGATGATGACGTCTCCAAACGAGATTCGATCTGTAGTTGGATCGATGTCGCCATTGGCAAATGATAGAACGTCGGTAGGTTCGTCCACGCCTGCATATTCAAGATTCAAAGAATGGATGTGCTCTTGATCTGTGAACACGAGGCTCAACATCCCGGAGTCTGCTCTTTCGATTTCTAGAACTTCGATTACGCACTGTTTGTACAGCTCGAGGTCGATCTTCTCTCTGTATTCGGGATCGACGAGAATTGTGACCTCGTACTTCATGCGGGTTCGGTCGGAGCCGGTTCAATTCGTTGAGGTTTTTCTGGTGGGGGATCGCTTTTGGCCTCTGGGTATTTAATCCGCGGGTGGTAGATGTTTCTTAATGCTTTCACATAGACCTCGCGAACCGTATCGAGGTCTTTCAGGGTTAAATCGGTGCGATCTAACTGGCCTTGGGCTATGCGATTTTCAATCACGGAGCGGACAAGCTGGTCGAGTTCTTCTCTGTTCTGAGGAGTTTCGGCGCGTGCTCGAGCCTCCACGCCATCTGCAATCATGAGCAACGCAGTTTCGCGCGAACGAGGCCGTGGACCCGGGTAGGTGAAATCGGATTTGTTGATGAGGCTTTCGTCCCCTCCCGCTGCCTCGAGTGCATTTCGATACTGGTAACGCGTCATCATAGTTCCGTGATGCTCGCTGATAAAAGCCTGGATGGGCTTGGGTAAGCGGTGCTTCCGCGCCAGATCAAGGCCATCAGAGACGTGGGAAATAATGACTTGTGCGCTGGTTGCCGGGTCGAGTTGTTCATGCACATTTTGCCCGGGTACCTGATTTTCAATAAAGAATTGAGGGCGCAACGATTTACCGGCGTCATGATACAAGGAACCGACGCGAACCAATAAGACGTTCGCACCTATCGCTCGCGCAGCTTGTTCGGTCAGGTTGGCGACCTGGAGGCTGTGCTGGTATGTACCAGGCGCAGTGTGAAGCACTTGCTGGAGCAGGGGGTGATCGGGTCTGGACAGCTCGATCAACTGCAAGTTTGTTGTGATCCTAAGGATAGACCCGACAATGAGCAGCATCACAAATGCCAGGCTGGCTGAGAGGAAACCACTTATCACGCCGGCTCCCAGAAGAGACGCTTTACCGAGGATATCCGTAGTTGGATCTGGTACCCGGAAGATGATGATGACGGCCATGGCACCAAGCGCGGCGACCGCGCCAGCCCAGACGAAAGAACCCAGGCGCTCTGCTTTGCGAATGATAAGGACGGCTAGACTGGCTCCAAGCATGATGTACAGCGCCAGTTCTAGACCTCTTGGGGATAAGAATCCCCCGAGGGCACCTGTCACGAGCGCTGTGACAATCCCCAGGCCTGGATTGAACAGGACCGTCAGCAAGACGGGCAGTGCAGCCCCGGGGAAGATGTAGGGGAGCACGGTGCGTCCCGGGATCATGAGCTGCATGCCAACAGTATTCAGGACCAGCAAGACGCTGACCGTCGCGGCTAGTTTCACATCTGTGATCTGGTCAGGATGAATTCGATATGCGTACAGGGTGAATACGCTGCCCAACAGGATGATGAGAAGAGAATTGACGGCGAGCTCCTGCCAGGGTTCTGGGGCTTTCAGAAGACCGAATTCCTCAAGAGCTTCCAGGTGAAAGGCGTTAACGACTTCGCCGCGCCTGAGGATGGTTTCTCCCGCGCTGTACGATTTCGTAATTGGATCGATTGCCAACTGCGCCATCTCAATTGCCGTAGCCGTAGCTCCCTCATCAGGAAAAGTATTCGGTGCGATAAAAGCTGAAGCGAGATATGAGACGCTCTCGCTCTGATCGGCCGGGAACGAGATGCTGATAAATGCAGGAATTGTCCGTCGAGCTTCGTCTAATCGCCCTTCCCTGATCTCGTTTCTCATCACCTGTTCGAGCACGGAAAGCGTCTCCAATTTAAGCGCTTCCCATTCATCATCGGAGAGCTCCAGGACCGCTTGAGCCATTTCCGGGTTCAGGTAGACATCTTGAAGCGCCCCGAGATCAGCGATTTTCTCTTCAGTCGTACTAAAGTCGTCGTTCCGCACGGTGTCGATGAAGTGCAGGGTTGATTTCAGCCGGTCAACCTGCTGGCGGACGACTTTCCCATCCGGGAGGTCATAAATAATGGGCACGCTCTCGCCCGCAGCCAATAGAGCGCCTTCAGTTAAAGTATTGCTGATATAGGAGAGCGAATAGGGTGCAAGAATGTCCTGGGGCGAGACATCTCCGACGGACAATCCAAAGAGGGTTTCCCTGCCTGAGGCGGGAAGAGATATGGCCGCGATACAACCTACTAATCCAAGAATGAAGATTAACCACAATCGTGCGGCTCGCCAAGCGAGACGCAGTCTATCAAGCGTTGAGGTCGTCCGATCTGATGATTCGTCCATTCAATTCGTCAGTCAGGGAGCTCGTGACGTACAATCTCCGATGCTCTTTTCCCATCAGCCCGTCCCTGGATTTTTGGCATAAGCGCCTTCATCACCTCCCCCATATCCTGGGGACCAGAGGCCTCAACCTCCGCTATTGTCTGGCGCACAATTTCCGTCAGTTCATCGTCGGTGAGAGGTTCTGGGAGATAGGATTGGAGGACGGCGATCTCTTCTTCAGCCGCCTCTACAAGGTCTTCACGCTCAGCTTTTTTTGAGTCATCGATCGTCTCATGTCTTGATTTTACTTCCTTCTGAAGGATGGCAAGCAGCTCGGATTCTTCGAGTGGCTGCTGCTTCTCGACTTCAGCAAGTTTTAGCTCGGTGAGCGCCATCCGAAGAACGCATTTGCGGACATCATCGCCTTCACGCATTGCGGTTTTCAGTTCAGATTCGAGATTTTGTTTGGTTAACATAGTGCCATTATACCTATTTGCCAGGATGGGGAGGGAAGGAGGTCTGCCACGAATCCCTGTGATGCGCATAGCCATAAAGGGATGGGTTGCAGAACATCTTACGCTTGGAATTCCTTGATATTTCCCAACATGAAACCATCACCTGCGTGGGTGAGCCTAGTCTCCGTAATGGTGTTCCAGAGGTTCGCAGGCCCTTCACCCCGCACTTTGATGTAATTATCCGTGAACCCCTGATGCTGCCGATGTCCATTCGATGAGCGAATTTCGCTCTCCCACAGGACGGGAAGCGATTGGCCAACGAAGGATTTTCTGAACAACTCCGCTGACGATTGAAAAATTCCCCTCATTTCAACGCAGTATGCCTTCATTTTCTTTGGGTGTATTTGATTCTCATAAGTTGCAGCAGCTGTGCCAGGCCGGGAGGAGAATGTGAAGACATGCCCATGCGCAAATTCCATCGCTTTGATAAATGCGGCACTCTCAGCAAAAGCGTCTTCATTCTCACCAGGAAATCCAACGATGACATCTGTTGTAATGGCAATGCCCGGGATGGTCTTCCTTGCGGCTGCTATAAGCTCCGCATACTCATCTAGCTTGGTTCTGCGTGCCATTCTTCTCAAGACAGCTTGAGATCCAGATTGGAGGGGAAGATGGAGATGGCGACACACACGAGGGTTTTCCCACAACGAGAAAAACTCTGTGTCGATGCTCCATGGCTCGATGGAAGACAACCGCAGCCTGGGGATATCCGTTTCTTTGAGGAGGGTGGAGATGAGGCCGGAGATATGGCGGGGTTCTGCGAAATCCGCGCCCCAGGATCCTAGCTGGACACCGGTCAACACAATTTCCTGTGCGCCGCCAACAACGGCTTCCTCGACATCCTTAATGACTCGAGCAGCCGGATGACTGCGTGCCTTTCCCCGGGCGATGGTCGTCAGACAAAAGGTGCATTTATTATCGCAGCCATCCTGAACCTTGATAAATGCACGCGTCCGACCGAGGAGTTCGGTAAGAAGTTCTCGCGAAATCGGATCAGCATCGTATATCGGATTGTAGAAATTATCTTGAACGAGGGTCTCTTTTCTGCCATTCGGAATCACAAGGTCCACATTTGGAAGTGTGCTGGCTTCCTCCGGTTCGAGGGTTGCCCAGCAGCCGGTCAACAACACGGATGCGCTGCCCTCTCGCGCTGCATGTCTCGCCATGTGGCGTGAATCGGAGGCTGCTTTGTGAGTGACTGAACATGTGTTAATGATGGTCAGATCTGCATCACCGGGTGAGGGCACGACCTCGTGCCCCCCACGCATGAGGTCTTTTGCGATGGTTTCGATTTCACTCTGATTCAGACGACACCCTACGCTGCCAAGATAAACTTTCATCACAAAAAAACCCTCAACCCAGATTAATATATTTCATGGCTGTACTGTCGAAA
>CBDVCG010000191.1:0-4897 GCA_965372425.1 uncultured Anaerolineales bacterium | reverse complement strand
AAAATCTATGATTTTTGGATAGATGCGGAACTTCAAAGTGGGATTCAGATTAAATGAACTGCTCAGCACAGCTGAGAATCACATGAAGCCATTGGCGGAAAAGAAGGGTATCTCCCTCGTCAACAAATCTGGGACGACGCCTCTGATGATCCTGGCAGATCGGGACCAAATCGAACAGGTGATCCTCATCCTTCTGGATAATGCGATCTGCCACTCCCCTGTAGGCTCGATAGTTCAGCTGAAATGTGAGGGATTTTCGTACCGTGAAGGGCGATTGATAGAAGGCTTATCACCCACAGCAGATTGTTTGAAACGGCTGGAAACCAACCCAGAGGAACTTCAGGATGGCAGTTGGGCACTCATTTCCATCGCCGATTCGGGTGAGGGCATAGCCGAAGAAGAGCTGTCCCATGTATTCGATCGTTTTTACAGGAGTGATAGGGCACGATCCCGAGATCGAGGGGGAAGTGGTCTTGGTCTTTCCATCGCCAAGGGCCTCGTGGAAGCTCACCGCGGTAAGATTTGGATTGAAAGTCCCTCGCCGTTGCAGCTAAGAGAAGGCTACCCAGGATCGGTTGCCTGCTTCGTCCTCCCCGCAATATAACTGCATTCAGTCACGAAATCTCTTCCCATGGTAAAGAGTGAAGAAACCCGCGGCGAGCTGCGGAGCATCTTATAAGGAAAAAGCCTTAAGGAGGCTACTCCCCCGCTTGCCATTCATCCCTGTTCCAAGCTACAGAGTATTCTGGCCTTTCCCCGTAAATAATTAATGGAGCGTCTGGCCCCCTCTTCCCGCACGCTGTGTGCATCCCGTCCCCGCTTTGGTGTCAACTTGGGAAATTTTCGACTCCCTAATGCCACACGCCTGACACATTTCCGACAAACTCATCCGATTATATAAAGGTATTCAGGCCGAGGTCCTTCATTCCTGGAGGGCGAGCCGAAACCTTGACAGGAGGTCCATCATGATGAACCGTTCAGTATTTCTTGCTGCAGGTGCGGCGCTATCCTTCTTCCTCTCCTCATACCTGCCCATCCAAACCGATACCTACAGTGGCGGCACGATTTCTGTGACAGGGGATGCTGCCGTGAAGGTCCCGCCGGATGAGGTCATCATCACGCTGGGTGTCGAGAGCTGGCACCCTGAACTGAGCACGGCGAAAAAGCGCAACGACGCGCGAGTGGAAGATATCATCGCAACTGCGCGTCGCTATCAGATCCCTGACAAGGATATCCAGACGGATCACATCAGCATCGAACCTCGATACCGGGACAGTTACTACAGAGAGGATCTTGAGGGGTACTTTGTCCGCCGGACTCTTGCCCTGACTTTGGCAGATATATCCAAATTCGATGATTTGCTCACAGACGTAATCGAAGATGGCGCCAACTATGTCCACGGCATCGAATTCCGCACGACCGATCTTAGAAAACACCGCGATCACGCACGATCCCTTGCAATAACTGCAGCCCGGGAAAAAGCGGAGGCGCTCTCAAAAGAACTGGGACGCCAAGTCGGTGAACCTCAAAGCATTCAGGAAAATCACTCCGGTTGGTGGTCCTGGTACGGATCAGGTTGGTGGGGTTCGCGCTGGAGTGGAGCACCGACTCAAAATGTTGTTCAAAGCATCGACGTCGACAGCGCGCTCGTTCAGGGCTCGATTGCACCCGGACAGATTATGGTCAATGCGCAGGTATCCGTCACCTTTAATTTGAAGTAGCTTGAATTGGATGGACAGCTCTCATTCGAGAGTAAAAGATGACGGGATTTACGCTGGAGCGCCTGGAGAGCCGCTCAGCCGCCTTCTGCAGGATGAAGGTAGAGAGCTTCAACGAGCTCTCGATTAAAAGCGAGCGCAGGCGCTTCTGCTCGAGCATTGGGGAATAGAATGGCTATCAGTTTCGTATCGAAGAGGGGAACAAAATCGTTGGATCCTTCAAACATCACCGCTCCAAAATCGAATCTCCCCCCTGCCTGGATCATCCCGAAAATGTCAAAGCCGCCCACAATAACACGGATAAAATGCGGGAATGGCTTTGTGTAGCCAGCCCGCACAGCACTGGAAGTTCCCAAACCAGCGCGATTAGCGACCAATACGGCGACGATTTCTTTTTTCACAAGCCATATGTTGCCGACAGTTTCCTTCGATTTTGATATCATATGTAAGGGACTGATTTCTCCATCGAGCACTTCGATGTAGGACTCGGTCGGCATGTTCAGATAGCTAAAAAGTCCATGTGTGCCGGGAAACACAGATCCTTTGATCCTGTGTGTGGTCGTGAAGATATCGACTTCCACCGATCTTTTCGTCGCCATATTTCACTCGCTTTGATTGCGGAGAGAAGCGCCAGGCGCTTAATCCAGAAACTACCTAATATTCTAGGTCAGTTCATGACGTTGTTCAACTAACAATTTCCATGCAGGTTCGTCTCAAGGTTCAATAAATGCCTATGCGCATTGATGGTCGTGCCGAGATCTGGATTGACCGAATTTACACTTCAGTGCTATCCCCGTACGGATGATAGAATGAACCTAGAATCAAGCCGAGGTATCCTATGCAATTTCAACCGATCGAGAACTACGGCATCATCGGCGACTTGCGCACAATCGCCCTGGCAGGGATGGACGGCTCTATAGATTTCCTCTGCTTACCCAGGATCGACTCCCCCTCTGTCTTCGCCAGGCTGCTCGATCATGAACGAGGGGGCTACTTCCGGATTTCACCGATTGTGAGCGACGCCCAACAGAAACAGATCTATGTGAGCGATACAAACGTCCTGCTCACTCGTTTTCTGTCCGAATCAGGTGTCGCTGAGATATCGGATTTCATGCCGGTAACAGATCCTGCGCAAACCAGCATGCTCGTTCGGAGGGTGAAGACGGTGCGCGGGGAGCTTGAATTCGAGATGGTTTGCCAACCAGCTTTCGATTACGCGCGCGCAGGCCATAAAGTCGAGCTCAGAGATGATGGAATCTTATTCATCTCGGATGATGACGTCGTCTTACGGCTGCGAACGCAGAGATCCGTCAAGATTGAAAACGGCGCGGCCCATGCCCGCTTCCGTTTGGGCGCAGGTGAAACGGCGGTATTTATTCTGGAGTACGTCGATCCCGATAGGGAATCACAAGCCGGGACGCCTCACTTCGTCCCAGGGGCATTTAAAGATACGGTTAACTTCTGGCATTCATGGATAGGCCAATCGAAATACGATGGTCTCTGGCGAGAGGAAGTTAACCGCTCAGCGCTAACTCTAAAACTGCTCACGTCGCGGGACTACGGCTCGATTGTCGCCGCGCCCACCTTCGGGCTACCTGAAACCATCGGGGGGGAACGTAATTGGGATTACCGCTACACTTGGATTCGAGATGCCTCCTTCACGCTCTATAGCCTGATCCGCCTGGGCTACACGTCAGAGACGGCTGCTTTCATGAAATGGATCGAAGATAGATGCAGCGACCTCCAAGCGGGGGAATCCCTGCAGGTAATGTACGGGATCGATGGGCGCGTGGATCTGGAAGAGGAAATATTGGAACATCTGTCCGGCTACCGAAACTCCTCGCCGGTCCGCATAGGTAACGGCGCAGCTAATCAACTTCAACTGGATATCTATGGCGAGTTGATGGATTCTGTTTACCTCTTTAATAAATACGGGGAGCCGATTTCCCACGATTTGTGGAATCGTCTGGTCCCCCTTGTCGACTACATAGCTGAGGCGTGGAACCAACCGGATGAAGGTATCTGGGAGATTCGAGGCGGCAGGCAGCATTTTCTCTTTTCCCGTCTTATGAGTTGGGTGGCCATCGATCGCGGCTTGCGACTTGCACAGAACCGATCCTTTCCAGCCCCCGTCGATGCGTGGACCCATGCGAGAGATGAAATCTATCACGATATTTTCAGCAATTTTTGGGATGATAAAGTCGGTGCGTTCGTCCAGCATCTTGGCACGAATGCCCTGGATGCTTCAAGCTTGTTAATGCCCCTCATGAAATTCATCAGCCCAACTGATCCTAGATGGTTGTCTCATCTCGATGCAATCGAGCGTGAGCTTGTGTCCGATTCACTCGTGTATCGCTACAGCCTCGATTCAGCCGCACCGGATGGACTTACGGGTGATGAAGGTACGTTCAGTATTTGCACATTCTGGTATGTCGAATGTCTCTCCCGAGCAGGAGAGGTCAACAAAGCCCGATTCTATTTTGAAAAGATGCTTGGATATGCGAATCACCTCGGATTGTATGCGGAAGAGATTGGACCCCGGGGTGAGCAACTTGGTAATTTTCCGCAAGCCTTCACACATCTTGCGCTTATCAGTGCGGCATACGACATCAATCGACGACTGACGGATGAGGTGCGATCCTGATCGAACTTCAGCCATCCGCCTATGAGGAACAACAAGGATCCATGCTTTCCACACAGAATGAGCATCAAACGTACGAGGTCAGCCCTCATGCGTGATGAGCCCTGCAGTACGGAGAGACTGCAGCTCATTGGACAGGTCACCCCGGAATCAACCGACCATCGAAAGAGGATCCCGAGATTTTTGGTCCAATGGATGTAAACTCATACGTACTCTGGACTGACGAGTGCATCATCGTCCTGAATAAACCCTCGGGCCTGCTCACCCTGCCGGACGGTTATGAACCGTCCAAACCACACGTTCGTGCCATCATGGATGTGGAGTATGGTCGTGTATGGATTGTTCATCGTCTGGATCGCGAAACATCTGGAACCCTGGTGCTGGCCAGGACCGCAGAAGCGCATCGAGACTTGAATTCGCAATTTGAGAATCGAAGCGTCGAAAAAACTTATCATGGGTTGGTGATTGGAAATCCAGCCTGGGAAGAAATCACCGTGGAGCTCCCCCTTAGAAAAGACGGGGACCGAAATCACCGCAC
>CBDVCG010000190.1:0-4928 GCA_965372425.1 uncultured Anaerolineales bacterium | reverse complement strand
CGCCTCACAGACTGTCCAAATCCTGGCCATCGCGCCTCTTCTCATCATCTGGTTTGGATTTGGTATGCTGCCGAAGGTCTTGATTGTTGTCCTGATCTGCTTTTTTCCCCTCGCGGTGAACACTGCGGATGGGCTTGCATCTGCCGATCCAGACTACGTTTCACTTCTTAGAGCGATGGGCGCCGACCGGAAACAGATCTGGCGGCTGGTGAGGTTCCCGGCGGCGTTACCGGCCTTTTTTACGGGATTACGTATCGCCGTCACATACAGCGTGGTCGGCGCGACGATCGGCGAATGGGTGGGTGGTTCGGAGGGACTCGGGTTGTATATGCTGCGGTCGAAGAACGCGCTGGCTACCGATCAGGTATTCGTGGGCATTGTTTTGACTTCCATGTTGAGCATCGCCCTATTCTTGCTTGTATATATCATCGAGAGAGCCCTGCTTCCATGGTATTACTCCTCAGAACGCATCGAACAGTGGGAAGGCTCAGGGATTTATTAGCGCGTGAATATGCGCCATCTTACCGAAACATGATCAGATTGTGGGAGGGAAGGACAATGAAAAGGATAGCGATCGCACGAAGTGTAATCCTGCTCGGTCTCCTCGGAGCATCCTGCACAGGTACGGGTCCCGCCGAAGACCTCAAACCTGTCACGGTGATGCTCGACTGGGTGCCGAACACAAATCACACCGGGCTGTTCGTCGCCGAAGCCGAAGGCTACTTTGAAGAGGCAGGTTTGAAAGTCGACATCATTCAGCCCGGCGAGGTGCTTGCTGAGCAGGCCGTAGCTTCAGGAGCTGCGGATTACGGGATCAGCTTCCAGGAACAGGTGACATTGGCACGATCTATACAGATACCCATCGTCTCCATCGCCGCCATCCTGCAGCACAACACCTCAGGTTTTGCCAGCTTGAGACTTCACGAAGTCGGTTCTCCATCCGGTTGGGAGGGACTTCTATACGGCTCCTTCGGCAGCCCATTCGAAGAACCAACGCTGCGCGTCCTCATGGAGTGCGACGATGGGGATTTCAGTTTGTTGGAAATCATCGATATCGGATTCTCAGATCCCCTCGCTTTGCTCGATGAGGAGAAGATCGATCTTGCCTGGATTTTCACAGGCAGGCAGGGCATTCAAGCCAACTTTGAAGGAATCGACCTAGATGTGGTGATGATGGACGACTGGTTCGATTGTGTCCCTGACTATTACACACCCGTAATCATCGCCAGTGAGACAACGCTTTCAGAACAGCCGGAGCTTACCTCCGCGTTCCTTGGAGCGGTATCGAGAGGCTATGATTACGCCATCGAAAACCCAATCGAAGCTGCGGACATCCTGCTCGAGGCCGTCCCCGAGCTTGACGAAAGCCTCGTACGTGCCAGCCAAGCTTGGTTATCAAGCCGATATCAGGCGGATGCAGCCCGATGGGGAGAGCAATCTTTGGATATATGGTCAGCCTACGCCGACTGGATGGCTGGACATGAGATCATCTCGAAACCCATCGATGCGGATGCAGCTTTCACGAACGATTTCCTTCCACCGATCGGGTGACCTAGGTTTGAATTCGCGGGATGGAGGGATGAGCGGACCCCTTCACAAGTTCACGGAGAGCGATGACACCACCCAGAATTGAGCTGCGAGGGGTAAGCAAGACCTTCACCGGGGAGGATGCCTCGATCGAAGCCTTGCATGACGTCTCTTTCGAGGTCAACCTCGGGGAATTCGCGACGATACTGGGTCCCTCCGGCTGCGGGAAAAGCTCGATCTTCAACATGATCGTCGGTCTCCTCGAGCCCGACGAAGGTGAAATCTGTATTGACGGGGAAGTTTGCAACGACCGCGTCGGACGTGTAGGTTATATGCCCCAACGCGATCTTCTGCTGCCGTGGCGCAGCGTAATGGACAACCTCGTCCTCTCACAGGATGTGCGCGGCATCCCTCGCGCCCAATCCTACGCACAGGCTGAGCGTTTGCTACCTCTGTTTGACCTCGAGGCCTTCACCGACGTCTATCCCACCTCCTTGTCGGGCGGTATGCGCCAGCGGGCTGCACTGCTGCGCACCATGCTCACCGATCGGGATACGCTGCTGCTCGACGAGCCATTTGGTGCCCTGGATGCGCTCACGAGAAGAGAGCTCCAGGATTGGCTCCTAGGTGTATGGAGGCAGTTCAACCTCACGATCCTGTTCATCACGCATGACGTCGAAGAAGCGCTCTATCTCGGCGACCGAGTGCTGGTCCTCAGCCCTCGACCGGGACGCGTGGTCAAAACGCTGGACGTTCAGCTGCCACGACCCCGAAGGCAGTCGATGATCGCCGATCCGAAGTTTGGCGCCTACGTCGCAGAACTCCTGCAAGCGCTAGGCGTGGATGCGTAAAAGTTTGCGTTCGGAGTGGAAATAGGATGCCGAAAACACCCATCACTGTACATAAATTGAATGAACAGGGTGTAGAAACCTGGCAGTACAAGGGCGAGGTTGTTGAGCGTACGGAGAACAGCCTCACCCTGCATGCCCATTTCGATCGGGACGAGGTCCGTTTTTTTGGTTTGAAGCTAGAACGTGGTGATCTTTTTGTGGAAACTTTCTACAAAGACCGTTGGTACAACATCTTCGCGATTTATGATCAGGGTGGGAAAGGGCACAAGGGCTGGTACTGCAACGTCACACGGCCGGCTGTTATCGGAGATGGACATATCTATGCCGAAGATCTCGCGCTCGACCTGCTCGTCTTCCCCGATGGAAGTCAAGAAGTCCTGGATGAAGCTGAATTTGATGCTCTTGAGCTCTCGGAGGGCGATCGTCGGTCCGCCCTGGATGCTTTGGATGAACTTCGGAGACTGGCCGACCGCCGCGAGGGTCCATTCCAAATCAAATAAAAAGCGAGGCGGAACGCCCCCGTATTAATAAATAATTTGCAAGATTACGTCCAGAGCTGAGCACAGATCTTGTGACGGTGACCGTATTGGATACGGATGCAAGAGCGCTGCAGTTGGTTTGACTTTTCCCGTGATGGTGACGGCGCTTAGCCTAACGGAAGCAAGCCGAAGCCTGCTGTTATGAAGTGTTTATCGAAAGCAAAAGCCTCTTCGATCTCTCGATCCCTCATGACGACGAAGCTGACCGCGTCGGCCAGACTGAAGTCCTGATCAGAAAACTTTTCCAAGATGTCCTCTGCTTCAGCCTCCACGCGTGCATCTGAATAGATCTTGCGGAGCCGAACGCTCTCTCGGATCGATCGCAGAAAACGTATGGCAGGATCGTGTCCACCGGTCCGGCGAATAATGATGTAGGCTTCTGCGATGACAAGATTTGTTGTCACCAAGTTTATCTGCTCTTCGATAAGATGCTTGTACAGTTCGGAGGCTGCCTTATGGTACTTGTCTCTGGTATCCATGATAGCGATCCAGGCGCCGGCATCCACAAAAACCTCACGCTCCACCCTGGTTCTCCTCTTCAATCATTTGTACGATGTATTCATCATGTTTCTCAGAAAGATCACCTATGCCGGAGTCGTAGATGCCAACGACTTCCAACAACGGGTCCTCCTCAGGAGGAACTTCGTGGAGAAGCTTGTCTACACCTATTCTGATTAACCCAGCCATCGACTCCCCCCTCCTCTTTGCCAGCGCGCGTAACGCATCAATTTGGTCCGTTCTCAAATAGACCTGAAGCGGCTTTTTAGCTGTCTTGACCATGTTCTACCTCCCGCTTGAGTCGCTACGAGGAATTATACATTAATTATATATGTGGCGCAATAATTAGTATGGGTTTAATATACATCATTTCGAGTAATATAAATGCACAAAAAAGAAGTTTTTAGATAGTTCCCCCGTTGTTTATCCTTTCCTGAGAAAGGATATGCATACGCCTCGCTTTTCGCTCGTACTCAAGTTTTCATCCTTACGCCAACTTCTGTCTGATCCGGATATTGGCTCGGTACAAACAAATGAGGCTGTCTGGCCCTTCTTCATAGACAGCCCCATCCATCTTCATATCTCGGCTTATCCCGGAATATCAGTACACTTCCTCGGGGTCATCCCGGCGCCACATCCGCCACACGATGTAGGATGTGACGATGATGGCAAATGTTCCAATAAGCACAGGGATGATGATGGCGAGGATCGAGATCACCGCCGCGATAATGTCTTCCGCGATGCTCACCGGTGTGTTCGCGACGCCTCCTGTCGTCAGCGTCACCGCTGGTCGCACCACGGCCGTCTTCGCCACGTGCACCGTTCCGGATACCAGGATGCCAAGGACCATGGCGAGAATTGGATGGATATCCGAGATCACATGTGCGCTGCCTGCGAATACGATCGCCCCGGCTACGGGTCGGACGAAGGTTTGTATCGCGTCATTGGCATGGTTGGCCACGGGGGCTTTGTCGACGAAAAACTCGATCATTAATAGTACGAAGAGCACACCGATCACCCACCAGTTTGTAAGCACATCCCAGGGTGAGCTCAGCGTGATTAAATTGGTGTATTTCGCGACTAAGGCGACGACGAGCAAGGGGATATAGGCGTTCAGCCCTGCGCTGGCGGAGAGACCAAATGCAGCAAATACGCCGCTTAATGCTTCCACAAAACCCCTCCTTTAGAGATGGAACCCGCTCCAGGTTCCGGTCAGTTGGAACCGTAGAAAATCAATGACGGCAATTTGTATCATAGCTAGGATGAATCCAGCCGTCAATGGTTCGATGAGATCGCGCCATCTGGTTGCTTTGTTGATCTTCCCAAGGAGTGGGATCATCATCAGGGAATACGCTAGCGTGAGCAGAACGAGCACCCCCGCGGCAGATAAGAGTGAGAGGGGGTAGAGGATGAGAGCATTACCATTCAATATGAGGGCGATCATGAGGGCGGCGAGGAGCAGGATGAGCAGCAGCTCTTTAATCGAGCCCAGTATACGTCCAGTCTTCCATTC
>CBDVCG010000189.1:0-4932 GCA_965372425.1 uncultured Anaerolineales bacterium | reverse complement strand
AAGACGATATGCGATTGTGCGAGGCTGCCATCATTTGTATCAAATCGAAGGTTGCGCTCCAGCGTCCGAGGGGTCAGGAGGCGAGCGCCTTCGTCTAACAGCCGCTTTCGAAGGTGAATGAGGTGGGGGAGATGGAACTTTGCTTCGATTTCCACAGTATCCAAACAATCAGGAGAGTGTCAGAAGGAGCTGATTCTGGTCGACGCTGTCTCCGGCAGCGACTCTCAGGCGAGTGACTTTTCCATCACGCGGCGCCTTAATCTCATTCTGCATCTTCATGGATTCAAGAATGATGAGGTTGGCGCCTTTCTCGATCTCCTGTCCATCCTCGACTGGAACGGTGATCACTAGACCAGGCATGGGTGACTTGATTTGTAACTCTCCGCCTTGGACAGGGATCCCCCCCGAACTCTGCCGCAACCTGCGCTGCCTCTCATCCTCGACGACGACCTCGAAGAGCCGCCCGCGGAGCAGCACCTGAAGACCTGTCTCGGTAGAGTGGATCGAGGCTTCATGGGATTGCCCATCCAGGATCATGGAGTAAACGGGTTGATCTCCAACCGATTGAAAATCCACCGACAGCATCTGCCCATCGATGGTGATTTCATCATCGGAATTGATTTCGATTTCAAATTGCTGATCACCAATGCTCGTGATGTACTTCATGTCAATCTCATACTTTCAACTGTGCTTCCCTAACGGTTCCCTTCAAGTCGGATTGCCGGTGGAACGATAACACACTGTCCCAATCACTTCTGCATACGCTCCCAGCGTCCGACCCATTTCCAGTTGCTCGTGTCTCGCTCGCTCTGGCGAATAATCTGAGAGGCCAGTTGACCCTCTCGGTGTGCCCTGAGTGTGGCCATCACAGCGGCAATACTGTGCATGTCCTCCTTGCCCTCTTCTATTTCATCCATCGAAAATCGTTCTTCGACAAACCGAGTATCGAAATTCCCCGTGAAGAATCGATATGATTCCATGATCTGCTGGTGGAAAGGGATATTCGTCTTCACGCCAAGGATGCGATACTCTTCGAGCGCTCGACGCATGCGCAGGATCGCCTCTCCGCGAGTCTCACCCCAACAAATCAGTTTCGATATGAGGGAATCATAGTAGGGGGAGATGACGAAGCCCGCGTAGACACCCGTATCGACACGTACGCCAGGTCCACTGGGAGCGATCACAGAACTGAGGCTTCCGGTCGAGGGCAAGAAATTATTGTAGGGATCTTCCGCATTTATCCGGCATTCAATCGCCCATCCATTTAGTTGCACCTCTTCCTGGGTGTAGCGTAATTTTCTGCCTCTCGCGATGCGGATTTGTTCTTTCACGATGTCGATGCCGGTTACAAACTCGGTGGTGGGATGTTCCACCTGCAGCCGGGTGTTCATTTCTAGAAAATAGAAGTTGTGATCGCGGTCGACAAGGAATTCAATTGTCCCGGCATTCAGGTAATCCACCGCGCGGGCGGCTTTGCAAGCCAGCTCACCCATTTGGCGGCGTAAGTCCTCGTCCATAAAAGGCGATGGAGATTCCTCAAGCAATTTTTGATGCCTTCTTTGAAGGGAGCACTCACGTTCGCCGAGATGGATGACATTTCCATGCGTGTCCGCCAGAATTTGAAATTCGATATGGTGCGCGTTGAGGATCAGATTCTCGAGATATACGTTGCCATCTCCGAATGAAGATTCAGCTTCGCGCCTGGCAGCACGCAGCAAACCAGGCATCTCTTCCAGGTTATTAACCTCCCGCATCCCTTTGCCGCCGCCCCCAGCGGTCGCCTTGACCAGGAGGGGGAAACCGATCTCTGGAGCGATGCGGAGAAGGTCGTCATCACTTAAACTTCCCTCACCCTCGGTTCCGGGAACCACGGGAACGCCGGCCTCTGTAACAGTGGCGCGGGCGACGGCTTTGTCCCCCATCGCAGCGATGGCGGATGGCCGCGGCCCAATAAACACGAGACCCTCATCTTGGATAGCTTGAGCAAAATCATCTCTCTCGGCAAGGAAACCATATCCGGGGTGGATGGCGCCCGCGCCGCTCTTTTTTGCGATTTCGATGATTTTATCGCCCCGAAGGTAGGAATCGCGGGCGGCAGCAGATCCGAGGAGATAGGCTTCATCTGCCTGTCGAACGTGCAGCCCAGAGCGATCAGCTTCAGAATACACTGCAACCGTCGCCAGCCCGAGTTCTCGACAGGCGCGTATCACTCTTACTGCGATCTCCCCTCGATTTGCTACAAGGACCTTATTAAACATTCGTTATCTCGATCTAATATTCACTTTCAGTGAGCGATGGACCCTAAGAACGCGCATACGCGCTCGTTGAACTCATCTGGTTTCTCGTGCATTGGCATGTGACCCACACCAGGGATGAGCCACAGTTCACTGTTCTCAATCCGATCCGCGATATCCTCGGCATGCTTTGGGCTTGCATGCTCATCACCCTCGCCTTGAATGACAAGGGTAGGAGCTTGAATAGCTTCCAGGCGATCCGTGATCGATAACAATTCTACATCACTGTTCGACCAATGGCTGACCCAGGCGTCCACGAGGGAGTTCGCGCGGTCACCATGTTCCCGTTGCAAAACTGTTTGGAGTGGTGGCACGCGGGAGGAATCCTGAATGGTCTTCAATCCAAGCGCCATTTTAGGCTCATAGTACGCATGTGCGGCGACGACGACAAGACCAACGACACGTTCCGGATGGTCAACGGCGATGATGAGAGCGATGGTGCCGCCATCGCTGTGACCGATGAAGTGGGCGCGCGGAATGCCCAATTCATCGAGAAGCTGAATGGCGCCCTCGGCATCATGCAGCAAGAAATTCTCCTCGAATGTGGGGCGGATATCTGAACGCCCATACCCCCAGCGATCATATGCCATGACTCTGAAACCCGATTCCGTGAGCGCCGGGATCTGACGACGCCATGACCTGACCGAACCCAACCCATGGTGCATCAAGATGATGGGGGGAGCATCGACCGGACCGTGCCCCTCCCAGTATAAGTGATGACCATCGATGAGGACGAGGCCCGAAGTGACGGCGTCTTCTGAAATGTGGGGGCTCTGCGCTTCTACCCGCGAGAATCTGTCCATCTTAGAGCGGGATGTTGCCGTGTTTCTTCGCAGGATTTGAATCGCGCTTGTTTGCGAGCATCTCGAGCCCATTAATGAGCCGCGGGCGAGTATGGCGCGGCTCGATGATGTCGTCGATATATCCACGGGATGCTGCGATATACGGGTTGGTAAATTTTTCCACGTATTCTGCCACCAGCTCGGCTCGGCGCTTCTCTGGATCTTTTGCCTCGGCGATCTCTTTCCGGAAGATGATATTCACTGCCCCTTCCGGGCCCATCACGGCTAATTCGGCAGTTGGCCAGGCGAAATTCAGATCGCCGCGTATGTGCTTGGAAGACATAACGTCATAGGCGCCCCCATATGCCTTGCGGGTGATGACGGTGAGTTTTGGAACGGTCGCCTCACAATATGCAAAAAGCAGTTTAGCGCCGTGACGGATAATCCCGGCGTGCTCTTGACCGGTTCCAGGGAGGAATCCGGGCACATCCACAAAGGTGATGAGAGGGATGTTGAAGGAATCGCAAAATCGTACGAACCTGGCAGCTTTGTCGGATGCGTTGATATCAAGTACGCCCGCGAGCATGCCCGGTTGATTCGCAACGATGCCCACACTGTGGCCTCCCAGACGGGCAAAACCCACCACGATATTCTGCGCGTAGTTCTTGTGAATCTCGAAGAAAACGCCATCATCTACGATTAGATCGATGACTTCGTTCATATCGTAAGGTTTGCTGGCATCATCTGGAATTATCTTGTCGAGCGCGGTTTCCGTCCTCAATCGATCATCGCTTGATGGAGTGAGCGGCGGGTCCTGCATATTGTTCTGAGGTAGGTACGAAAGGAGGAGCCTGATCATGTAAAGGCAATCGGCCTCGTTTTCTGCGACGTAATGGCACACACCAGAAGTGGAAGCATGCACATCTGCACCGCCAAGTTCTTCAAAGCTGACCTCTTCGTGCGTGACGGCTTTGACGACATCTGGCCCGGTGACGAACATGTACGAGGAGTTTCGCACCATGAAAATAAAATCCGTCAAAGCTGGAGAGTAGACAGCACCGCCGGCGCAAGGTCCCATCACGGCGCTAATCTGTGGGATAACGCCGGAAGCGAGAGTGTTTTTCAGAAAAATGTCCGCGTACGCCCCTAGCGAGACGACGCCTTCCTGTATTCGTGCTCCACCGGAGTCGTTTAATCCAATCAGAGGCGCACCATTTTTTAATGCCATATCCATGATCTTGCATATCTTCTCAGAATGCACCTCGCCAAGGCTTCCACCGAACACCGTGAAATCCTGTGAAAAAGCGTATGCGAGTCGACCATCGATGGTTCCCCATCCCGTCACAACGCTATCACTGAGCACTTTGCGTTGATCAAGATCGAAATCATATGTCCGATGGGTTACGAACATGTCGGTTTCACGAAAAGAACCCTTATCAAGAAGCAGCTCAAGCCTCTCACGCGCGGTGAGCCGGCCTTTGTCATGTTGGATCTTTATTCGATCCGGACCTCCGCCCAATTGGGCGAGTTCACGTTGTTTGCGAAGGAATTCGACTTTAGAGCTGTCACTCATGCTGGTTCTCCCCATAGAATACTTTGGATGACGGCTGCCTGAGTATCCAGAACAGCAAACTTAGGGCAATCGTAGCGAGCAGTGCATGTGCCATAAAAGACCTTGAGGCGTACGCAGAACGTTTTAGGAACAGATGATCAAGTAGAGACCAGATATATATGACCACAGATGCCCATCGCGCGAAGCGCGGCGACCACCATTTTCCGAAGAAAAGTCCTATAGCCGCGATGAACGCAGCCGATGCCCAGATCGCGATTCGGAAGGGGAGGTACCAACTCGGAAG
>CBDVCG010000188.1:0-4935 GCA_965372425.1 uncultured Anaerolineales bacterium | reverse complement strand
TCTAATTGTGACAATATTGTGTCTGCTTCCAAGAACTCTAACTCGTTTAGGTAGGCTCGCTTCAAACCCTTTTCCTCAAGTTTAGGATAATCTATATCATAAAAGCATTTTTGTCCGTATCAGAACAAAGGCGTCTATGACCGTCAATTGATCCCTGAGATAGGATTAAAATTGCCTTTCCTGGCGTTTGACTATTTACGTAAAATCACTAAAATATCCGCTACTAAGTCAGGGTTTATGGGTTTGCACCGCCTGGAACCCTGACACAGACGCCGAGTTCGCAATCTAACGGGACCGGCGTCTGGTCTTTCGAAGACACTTGCCCGGGGAGTGAACTTTGATAGCGATCCGTATTGTCCCTCGTCTTACACACACGGCGGGTTCTTGTGAGAAGTGGGAAGATCGTATCCTACTACGAAATAATTGGCAAAGGCATCTTTGTTACTATGTGCTCGCACTCGGGTTATGGATAGCTACCCCCGCTTGTTCAACCATGGCGGATGTGAGGGTTACTCAAAATACAGCCACCGAGGCCAGCATCACACACCCCATCCCCTCGATGACCGCGTCACCGACGACGAAGCCCAGCAGTACTTCGACAAGTACGCAACCACCTTCGCCAACCATCCCGCATACAGCGACCATCACACATACACCACTTCCTCCTGGCGCGGTCGTCATTCCTGATCTTATCGGGATGCCCTATGTGCAGGCTCGTGAGCTCTTACTCGAGGGTGGATTCACGTTCCTCTTCCAGGATGTGCTGCATCTAGAATATCCACAAAGTACGATCATCGACCAGGATCCTCAACCTGGAGCTATTGGGAAAAGAGGAGATTTGGTTTTCCTCTTTCGCGGGTTCCATGCGCTGCAAGTCTATGCAGGGGGGGCGTGCATCCCTCTGCGTTTGATCACGCCCGGTGGAAGATTGCTGTACTGGGTGGAACTCAACGAAGATGAGAAATACACGATCAAATCGGATTTTGATTCTGGCTCGACCACACTGCATGACTATCGTATGGTCGTACTAAAATCGTTCGACAACGCCTCGAAGGACAAGATGACCTATAGGCCTGAAACATCGGGGTTCTATGTCATCAGCCTGGGGCCCTATTCGATATCCGATGACAAATTAAAAGATAAACCAGGGGGAGTCCCAGCCGGTTGTCTCTGGATTAGTCCCGAGGAGGAGGGATGACGACGGCTGTTTTCGACCTGGATGGAACATTGTATGATGGACATATTACCAGGGGTCTTGCGCTTCACCACAATACACATGGTGTAAAACGTTTCGATCTAGCGTTGTTCCTTGCAACTCACATTCCGATTTGGTGGTTAACGCGGGCTGGAATAATCTCAGATGAAAAAATGCGTGCTACCTGGGCACAGGATATCCCCTGGCTCGTTAAGGGTTGGACCCAAGATGAAGGCGAAAGAGCGTTTGATTGGATTGCGAATGAGTACATCGAGCCGCGTTTCAAGACTGATATCGTCGCTCGTTTAAAATCACACCAGGACCGTGGGCATCGTGTCATCCTGCTATCCGGGACCCCTACACCGATGTTGGCAGCCATCGGAAGGTTGCTTGGGGTACCTGACGTGGTCGGTACGCCCATCGTAGTAAATAACGGTCGATACACTGGTCGCAGTGAACGTCCAGTATGTCAGGGACGCGACAAGGTCCTACGATTGGGTGAGTATCTGTCAAACACCGAGAGGGAGGATTTGGGAAAGAGCTACGCATACGCAGACAGCTTCGGTGATCGCTTTATTCTTCAGGTCGCAGGCCATCCTGTCGCAGTTGATCCCGACCAAAAACTTCTGGCTCTCGCTAAGCAGCACAAATGGGAAATCTTTAAAACCTCAGTAGAACCCTTTTTAAAAATCTCGGTCGATAGCTAAATATTGAGTTCGACATCGGTGTAGAAAGCAAATCGACGATGAGTTTTTAGGGGGAATTCCTAGTAGGAATAGCGACTGCCTCCAATGAACTCTCGTAGTACTGAATCTGCAGGAACCGGGGAATCGTCCTCGGTAGGTTGAACTGCGCTGAGAATGTCTTTCACGCGAGAAGCTCGAATATACGCATCTTCTCGCAGTGGATCGTCCCGGTATTTTTCCTCCCATTGTTTGAAGTCGTTCAGTAACCTGGGTCGATAGAGGGAGACCTCATATGGCATAGCGCTGTTAATGATGAAGTCGGCTGTGCCCTGATAGGGGATAATGTTCCGCAATTCACTTGACCTGACATAATGCCAATGCGTTAATGTTTTCTCCGTGTCGTAAGCCCGCTGCTCGGCGTCTCTAAGCATCCGCCGGATCATCCGGATATCTGTCCAGCGAATGTATTCTCCGTCTGGACCTCTCATTTGAAGAAGGGGTTCCAGATACACCTTGAACTTCATCTCATCCGGCATGCCATCGGTCATCGGGGGGTAGAGACCATGGAGGCTGTCGATGAGGAGGATTTCCTCCTTCTCCAGCCTCATCGGCGTATGTTCGAGTGCCCGCTTCCCGGTTTTAAAATCATATTTCGGGACCCTGACCTCTTCTCCAGCGACGAGCCTTTGAAGATGTTCATTGATCAAATTTATATCGAGCGCTTGAGGGGTTTCGAAATCATAGTCACCGAATTCATCCTTGGGATGCATATCAAGGTCGAAGAAGTAATGGTCGATATTTAAAGCCCGAAATCTGAATCCAACCTTGGACAATCGATTTTCCAACTTAGTCGTTGTAGTGGTTTTTCCGGAGGATGAAGGGCCGCTGATGATGACAGCTCGGAGATCCTTCAATCGTTCATGGATCATCTCGGTGACTGTAGCGATATCATCTTCATACATCGACTCGGATTCATGAACAATATGTGGAAACTCCCCCAGCAGCAATCGTTCATTTAAACCATCAATCGTGTGTACATTATGAGAAACTGCCCAGTCAAGGACGTACCAGATCTTCGCCCAAGGCACATTCTCAGAAGGGACTGACGCTCGCCTTGAAAGATCCATGCGGCGGCGATTCCTCTCTTCTCGGTAGAGAATATAAGCCTTCGCCACTTTCGCATGGCCGTTTTCAATGAGTACTTTTTCTACGGTGTCTTGGATTTCCTCAATGTGGGGAGGATCTCCTTCAGGATGCGATTTTTCTAAAATCTCTATGACTTCCCTGGCCAGGATTTCCGATCGTTCTCTATCACGCCCTCCTACAGCGACGGCAGCGCGATAGATCGCGTTCGTGACCCGATCCTGATTGAAGGGGACAAGGGCTCCTGTCCGTTTAACGACGTGTGTTATTTTACTCATCGTTCGTCTATGACTCCATGATAAGCAAAGCAATTCGCGTGCAAAAGTAGGGCGTAATCCATCGAACCATCCAGATTATAAGGTTACTGGCATTTTGCTTCAAATTCAATCATCAGACGAAATTTATCATCCAATCTGGAGGTATCTTTTTTATTCAGTGAACTTTGTTAGGAACCTGTAATGTCATCTTTCTCAAACCTATGTTAATTTGAAGTTGGATCTAATTTAGTATTTTAGGGGTTTCGTATGAGTGATCGCTCTGTGACAGATGAAGATATTCGACATTTTCTGAGGACGAATTGGCAGGTGTACCCAAGCCAGATCATGTTGATGCAGGCAGCAGTTCAGCGCATATGGCCTGAAGGTCCTCCACCTGACGGCGGGGAAAGTGTCGTCAGAATTTGCTTGGAAGAGAACAACTTCGTCATGACTCATGGGTCACAACTCCTTCTATGTCCTTCAAGCTCGGAATAGCCCCCAACTAATAAACCACCTTCTCAGACAAGCTCGATAGACCGTTGCTTAATTTCTGCAACCATAGACAGGATACCTTCCTGTCTATGGTTTAGGTCTGGATATTCAGTGTGCATCCTCAGTTGAAATGAGTAGCGATTTTCACCTATTTGGCGCAGTTGCCTCGGTAGGAATGGTGGAAAGACGTGTCGGTCTTAAATGTGGTTTGTCCAAGAAAGGATTTAAGATATAAGGTAATAAGCGGATATAGCGGTACTCGAGAAGGAGATCACGGACGTGTTGGAGGGGGTGATGAGGTGAAAAAGGGGCGCCGTTCGATCCGCCTTGGGGATTTCGTTTATTCGCAACCCGGTGCCTATTTCGTCACCATTTGCACCCTGGACCGAGAATGCCTGTTTGGGGATGTGGTGGACGGGAACGTGGCGCTGAATAGATTAGGGGAAATTGCACAACGCTGTTGGCACGAAATCCCGGATCATTTTCTAAATGTGGAGCAAGATGATTTTATCGTTATGCCGAACCATGTCCATGGATTGATTATGATCGTAGGGGCGACACATACGTCGGCCCTACAACCGATCCTCAATACCGCCCAGCAACCCAGGCGCATCTGGCCAGGAGGGGTGAAATCCGGATCGTTGGGCGCCATCATTGGATCATACAAATCCGCTGTGACGCGACAGATAAACACCATTCACAACACACCCGGCGCGAAATTGTGGCAGCGCAATTATTACGAACACATCATCCGAAGTGACGATGAAATAAACCGGGTTCGTACATATATTTCCCAAAACCCGGCGAAATGGGAATTCGATCGGGAAAATCCTTCTGTTCGGTCGTCGGATCAGGAGGCCGGGCAATGATCGGATGGTTTGTGTGAGAACGAATCAGGCAGGGGCGGTTCGCGAACCCGCCCCCACGCGTTCGGATGAACCGAAACGCAAACCATTGGGCCGTGCGTGATATTAGCGGATTTGTTCAGCACCACCCATGTGTTGCAGCAAGGTGGAGGTGGGGTTGGTCTGCTATAATTGCATTTTGCTCGTGGGATAAAGGTTGGAAAAGTAAGATTCCCCTTTTTTACTCAATCTAATCAGTGGGGAGTGCATAGGGGGAGATGACATAAATCCAGGATTCTTCCAGAGTGTGACGAGAT
>CBDVCG010000187.1:0-4956 GCA_965372425.1 uncultured Anaerolineales bacterium | reverse complement strand
GGTTCGGTTGTGCGGCTCTTGTCGGAACCTCGGGCAACACCACAGAACGGCCCATCGATGCAATGTTAGCGGGTATTGGGGCTCCGCTCAACATGGCGGACTCTTGCAATGAGGAGTTTCTACGGGATGATGCTCTCTTGCTGATCGTCATATCCCGTGGTGTGGTGATTGGCAACGATTACGGTCTGGGGAGTGATGAGAACCTGAACGCTGTGGTTGGCGGTCGAGCGTTGCATGCCTTACTCAGCGAGGATGGATACCAACTTTACTTGCGGACTGGGGAGTCGATTGGCCACCATGGCCCTTCCTACTTCATGGTGTTCGTCGCGTTCTCCCGCCTCTTCACATGGATCTTCAAGGACTGGCATCTAGCCGATGGTCGCCACCTCGCGAACTACCTCACCTTCCTTCTAGGTGTCGTGCTTTTTTATCTCCTCTGTCTGCGGCTGCTTCCTCGCCGGATTGCACTGATCACTACCACCGTATTCGCCACGCAGCCTGTGCTCTTCGGTCTCGGCTTCATCAACCAGAAGGATACGCCCTTCATGGTGTTCTTTCTGGCCAGCCTCATGGCGGGCTTCTGGGTCACGGATCTATTGGGGAAGATCACGGGTTTTGGTGGAGACGATCCAACGAGCGGTCCTGCGACCCCGATCGGGCAGCTGATTCGGCAGGATTGGAAAGGTGCGCAAAGGGTCTGGAAGCTGCTCTTGATCTTATCAATATCGCTATTCATCGTCGTGCTGGTGGATGTCTTAGTGTTTGATCAAATCCTGGACGAGATGAAGCACGTGATGGATTTAGCGTCTGAAGGCATAGCCTGGGGACCCCTCAATCGATTTTATGAGCTCATGGCCGAGGACGCCTACAAGACACCCGTAGAACTGTATTTTGAGAAGCTATCCTGGGGATATTGGGTGATCGGGAGGATGGCGCTCCTCCTGATCATACTGATCGCAAATTTTTTCACGGCGGTGCGGGTGCTGCCGAGCACGATGAGGCGAATCTTTCCTGCGGAGCGGTCGCTCTACGTGCTGGTAGTTCTGGCTGGGTTTCTGTTGGGTTTCACGATCTCGATCCGAGCGATCGCGGGATTTGTAGGATTGCTGGTTAGTGGCTATTGGATCTACCGTTACAGGGAACGATCCATGGGTCTACTGTTGATCTACTGGGTGACTGCCGGGGTTGTCAGCTATGAGACCTGGCCATACTTGTGGGAGACGCCGCTTCTCAGCTTTGTGGAGAGCCTTGCGTTTCATACCGACTTCCGTATTAAAGACATACTCTATCAAGGTGTCATCTATCCTTCCAATGACCTGCCGTGGCATTTCCTACCGACACTATTCACGCTCCAGACCACACCATTCGTGATCCCGATATTCTTGGTGGGCATCTATTCGGCGGTGAGAGCGGTGCGAAGGAAGGAAGTGGACTTCGCAATTCTACTCATGATCTCGATATGGTTCTTGGTGCCCTTTGCAGGTACGTTCCTTCCTGGGACGGTACAGTTCAACAACTTCCGGCATATGCTTTTTGTAATTCCACCACTCTTCGTATTCTTCGGGTTCGGGTCGAAGCTAATCATGGATGCGGTCAGGTCTCGCTGGGTGAGGTTGGCGATGGTTGCTGTAATCCTCGTGCCGGGGATCATGGGGATTATCAACCTGCATCCTTATGAGTATGCCTATTTCAATGTGTACGCAGGAGGGATCGAGGGGGCGTATGAAGATTACGACACTGAATATTGGTGTACTTCATTTCGGAAGGCGATGGAGTATGTGAATGAAAGCGCAGATCCGGGTGCGACAATATTTGTTAGGGTCCCGCTCTATAACGCCATTCCTTTTGCAGGTCCAGACCAATATCTAACCAATCTTGTAGACGAGTATCAGGACGCATCCTACGTATTATTCTGTCCGCATTATGCGCAGAGTTCAATATGGGCTCAAGGAACGAAAGTGTTTGAAGTGAAACACGGCTCTGCGATTTTTGCAGAAGTCTATGAGCGAGAACCAAGCACATTTGAAAATCAAATGGATTAGATTTTCTAATCCTTCCACAGCTGGGAAACAGGAGTCAGTGTGGATTATTGTGACTTGATGACTTTTCACAGTGATTCAGGAAATGTACACAAATTGATGATTCTTGATCTTGAGCGGCTCTCTTTTTCGGAGCTTGTAAATGAGAAACACATCATGATGGACACCTTGGTCGATATCAAGACCCATTTACCGCATGAACATAGGGTGGAGATTTTCTCTAATCTCTTTGCATTCAAAGGTAAGTTCAAGGATTATCTCACTTTGCGAGAGATTCAACAGATGCTTCGGTTGTCGAGCAGCTGCAGAAGTATGTGGACTCGATTCGTGCGAGTCCTCAGCAGGATATCTGCGATACCTGGATTCTTTAAAATTCGAAGGTATCCAAGCCATGATTTTCGGGAAATGGGGCCTGGATGATCGTATCCTGGAGAAATTGTATGCAATCCGTTGTGAAGAAAGTTGATAGATGTTCTTTTCTTCACGGAAATCATGGCGCGGTTGTGAAGACTTGGTTGGAGATTTGAGTGAATAATTCGAAGGAATTTGTAAAAAAAGTGGTTGGTTCTGTCCCGATGGCTGCCGAAATATACCAGCGTTCATTTTCCGGAGGAGCGGCTCCGTCGAGTGGATACGCGCTTGATCATTTGCGTCTGAAATTAATGGACTGGGCGCGGGCAACGGAATCGGCGCGGAACTCCACCGAATTACGCGGGGGCTCAAATGTCCTCCTGTTTGGCTATCTGCGGTGGTGGTTTGAATACGCAGTGGCCATGGGGCTCTTGCTTGTCGGCGCGGGACATGAAGTGGATCTGGCGTTCCTGCCTTATCGGAATTGGATGGATGAAGTCGATGCCTTCGACTCGAAAAGGCAGTCGATTTATATCCGGGATATTCTTGACGAAGCTCAACCATACTTGCCCTCGCATGACTTATCCTCTTCTTCTTCATTTTCATTACCTATGGAGCTGACGCGAGAGATAGAGGAACTGAGCCGGATCGATGTCCAGTACACGCTCCAGCGTGAGGATATCCAGCTCGAGCAGGATGATGCACAGCGACAGCTTTATCAACTGAGACTTCGGCGAAATCTGAACTGCGCGCGCCGGACCTATAAATTGCTCGGGAGCGCCGCGTATGATGTCGTCATCATTCCAAATGGTAGCATTCTAGAGTTTGGTGCGGTATACAGGACGGCAAAACATCTCGGCATTCCCACCGTCACATTCGAATTTGGGGAGCAGCGTGAGCGACTCTGGCTGACCCAGAATGGGGAAGTTATGCGGCAGGATACCTCTGAGATGTGGCGTGTTCGAGGAGACAGCCCGCTTACATCGCATGAAGAAGATACAATCCGAGCGTTATTTGATGCGCGCACGCATGGGAATTTGTGGAAGAATTTTAAAAGACAGTGGCAGGTAGGATCAAGCCAGGGAGCACAGGCGGCACTTCAGGCTCTTGACCTCGATCCCGAAAAACCGATTGCGCTGCTGTGCACCAACGTCGTCGGTGACAGCCTTGCGTTGAACAGGCAGATTTTCACCGACGGGATGGCGGATTGGCTCGCCACAACTGCTCGTCACCTCTCGGACACAACAGACACACAGCTCATTGTAAGAGTTCATCCAGGAGAGCTGCTTGGGGTAGGTCATCCATCGCTGAGGATCATCGATGAAGTCCTCCCCGAATTGCCCGATAATGTCCGGGTCATTCCACCAGAATCAGAGATCAACACCTATGACCTGATAGAGATAGCCCGCGTAGGGCTTGTCTACACTACAACAGTCGGTCTTGAGATGGTGATGAGTGGCGTTCCGGTCATCGTGGCCGGTCAAACCCATTATCGGGGCAAAGGATTTACCCATGATCCGGAGACCCTGGGAGAATATACCCATCTTTTGGACCGCATCCCGGAGCAAAACAAAGCCCTTTCGGTGGATGAGGGACAGGTAAATCTGGCCTGGCGTTATGCCTACAGGTTCTTTTTTGAATTTCCATTCGTGTTTCCATGGCACTTAATTGGGTTCTGGGACGACATCGAGGCGCGGTCGTTGGAACATGTGCTGGAAGGGTCTAACTTGAATGCGTATGAGAGAACGATTCAGGCTCTTGTGGGAAAACCGATCGACTGGGAGCGTTGAATAAATAACATGGCAGCATCTGATAAAGCAAAAATGGACGCAGATACGAAAACCCAGGTTCGGGAATTTTACGATTCGGTCGGTTGGAAAAAAATTGGTGAAGGCCTTTACCAGAATGCAAAATACGAAGACCTTCGACCCGTCTCACAGGAATATATCCACCGATGTCATATGCGTGTTACCCGACATCTACCGAATCGTGGAGACCTGTTTTTGGATGCCGGTTCAGGACCTATTCAATACCCGGAATATCTGGAATATTCGAAAGGTTTTCGCCGGAGAGTCTGTCTCGATATTTCCATATTGGCGCTCAAAGAAGGCAGAGAACGCATTGGAGATCACGGGTTGTTCGTGGTGGGCGACATCGCCAATCTTCCCTTCGTTTCGGAATCATTTGATGGTGTTCTTTCGATGCATGCAATTCATCATTTAGAGGAAAATGAACACCTGAAAGCCTTTTCCGAGCTTAGCAGAGTGTCTGGGTAGAAGAGCCGCATGGTGGTGGTTTCAAGTTGGGGACATCGATCGATCTTGATGCGTTTGATGCGTATCCCCATCGGATTAATGACATCGTTCATCCACCTCTATCGGCGGTTCTCTGGTATGAAACTCGATCCAATAGCTAACATTGAGAATCCGAACGAAGATGCTTCAACTTTAATCAAATCACCGGGTACATTTACCCAGCAGCATGGTTATAAGTGGGTGGTGACAGAGCTAAGCTTCCTGCCTGGTTTGGACGTCGTGGTCTGGAGAAGTGTCAGCACCTCTTTTCT
>CBDVCG010000186.1:0-4966 GCA_965372425.1 uncultured Anaerolineales bacterium | reverse complement strand
GTGTTTCTCCCTCATATCCGGCAGGCGTCAGCGATCCTTTGGATACGAACCTCATTCACCTCTTGTTTGTGCCGAAAATGATGCCTTCGATCTTGCGTCGTACTCTGCGCAGGCTTGACCGTATCCGGGCGAAGAAGGAGAGGATCCTTCGTCGTCTTCGTTTGGCAGTTGTGAGAACCATTTCGGGTTTTACCCAGGTTACGGCTAAGGCGCCCCAGGTGAGACCGCCGCCGAATCCTACGAAGACCAGGTTGTCTCCATCATGAATTCTGTCCTCAGCAAAAGCCTCATAGAATGCGATCGGGATTGATGCTGTTGACGTATTTCCGTATTTTGAGAGGTTCATATAGAATTTATCTGCAGGAAGCTTCAGGCTTCGAGCAGCGGTTTCTATGATGCGCTGATTTGCCTGATGGGGGATCACCAGATCGATATCCTCCACCTCCAAACCCGCTTCTGCGACCACTTCCTTAGTCGCAGAAGCCATCACACGGGTGGCAAACCGGAATACCTCGCGACCATTCATGCGGATGGTGTGCAGCTTTGCATCCACCGTCTCTTGTGTAGTCGGTATTTTGCTGCCTCCAGCTGGGATGCTGAGAAGATCTCCCCCAGATCCATCGGAACGCATAATGCTGCTCAACACACCGCCACGTTTCTCGCTGGCTTGAAGCACAAATGCGCCGGCACCGTCAGCGAAGAGAATACAAGTTGTCCGATCCTCCCAGTTGATCACACGCGAGAGGGTCTCTGCCCCTATCACGACAGCATTATCGATGGATCCACTGCGGATAGCTTGTGCAGCCATGTCCAACGCGTAGATAAAGCCCGTACAAGCTGCGGAGAGATCAAAAGCTCCTGCGTTCACGGCGCCTATCATGTCTTGAACCAGGCTCGCCGTGGAGGGGAAAATGTGCTCGGGAGTTGAAGTCGCAACGATAATTAAATCAACTTCATGTGGATCGATATCCGTAGGTTCGATTGCCTGAAACGCAGCCTCTGTCGCCAACGAGGCGGTGGTTTCATCGCTTCGTGCGATGTGACGCTCTCGTATCCCAGTTCGGGATACAATCCATTCATCATCGGTATCGACCATCTGGGCGAGCTCTTGGTTGGTGAGTACACGATCAGGTACCGCCATCCCCCAGCCCGTTATATGGGCATATCTGGTCATGCGGATCCCACGCTCTCATCAACCTTGCTTAAAACGAGACAAGCATTGTGCCCACCGAAACCAAATGAATTTGACAATACCATCCTTGCCTCAACTTTTCTGGCTTCGTTGGGGACATAGTCAAGATCACAAGCAGGATCAGGGGTCTCTTGATTTATTGTTGGTGGGATGACGCCCTCTTCCATAGCCTTGATGGAGAAGATAGCCTCGATCGCACCAGCAGCTCCAAGGAGGTGCCCGGTCATCGACTTTGTGGATGAGATGGGGATCTTGTACGCTAATTCACCGAAGATTTCTTTAATCGCAGCAGTTTCACTTGGATCGTTCAGCGGCGTACTCGTTCCATGCGCATTGATGTAGTCGATTTTCTTGGGCTCCACGTCTGCGTTTTTCAAGACAAGGTCCATACACATCGCCGCACCTGCGCCAGAAGGCGCTGGGGCTGTTATATGGAAGGCATCGTTGGTCGCACTATATCCAAGTAGCTCTGCCAGAATTGTGGCCCCTCGAGCTTGTGCATGCTCGAATGATTCGAGGATGAGGGTTGCACCGCCTTCCCCAATCACAAATCCGTCTCGATCGAGATCGAATGGTCGTGAAGCCCCTTCTGGATCATCATTGCGCTGCGAAACAGCATCCATCACGTTGAACCCAGCGAGAGCAACCGGGACGATGGCGGCTTCGGCTCCCCCTGCGACCATGGCATCTGCAACCCCGCGGCGGATCATTTCAGCGGCTTCGCCAATCGCGTTCGCACCCGACGCGCATGCCGTCACAATGGCCATATTGGGACCCCGCAATCCAAATCGGATTGCGATATAACCTGAACTCGAATCAGACAGCATCATAGGTATCATGTGAGGGTTTACCCATCGTGGCCCTTTCTCCATGTACCGCTCCGTGCCAGCAAGAATCGTGGCTACTCCCCCAATTCCCGTACCTATAACAACCCCAACTCGATCCCGATTGCCATCCGTGATTTCCAGCTTTGATTGTTGGAGCGCTTGACTGGCAGCCTCCAGTGCGAATTGGGTGAATCGATCAGTTCTCCTCGCGATTTTACGACCAAGCAAGGCTTCAGGGTCGAAATTCTTTACTTCCCCACCAATGTGGGTCTTAAAGCCATCTGTATCAAATAAGGTGATTGGACCGACGCCAGATTTTCCGGCAATGATATTTTCCCAGGTTGTCTTGACGCTATTACCCAGCGGACTCACGCAGCCCATTCCAGTGACAACAACACGTGTCCGAGGCATGCTTCCCTCCTTCATCATGGATAAGCCTGATCTTGAAAAGGATACAGGCTATTCGGATTTGTATAACACTTCTCTCACCAGTTAGGTGCGCTGGTATTTGAACACCATATGCTAGAATCATGAGACGATCACTGGAGGATAATACCTCACCCATTTGCCATTTTGGCGGGCTGCGGATTTGAAACCCATGCTGCTGGTTACAGGTGGAACTGATTTCATAGGCAGGGCTGTGCTCAAGAAGCTTGCGGATTACGACTATCCCGTGCGCCTCTTATTGCAGCCTTCACAAACATCACCTAAGCTTCCTCCGGGTGTTCGGGTGGATGTCGCACTTGCGTCCCTAAACGATGCGCGTGGTGTTCGAGCGTCTCTTGTGGGCGTGGAGAGGGTTATTCATCTCGCAGGCAACCATCTTGAAAATTCATCTAGCGATCTCGGATTAGCGGACGTTCAAGGTACTCGGATTCTCTCAGAAGCTGCCGCGGATGCAGGTGTAAAACAAATTCTCTATCTTAGTCTCCTGGGTGCAGAACGCTCCTCGGCATTTCCGTTGTTAAGAAGCCGTGCTTACGCAGAACAAGCCATCCACGAGTTTGGAGTCCCCGCTACGATCATCAGGACAGGTCTGCTGTATGGAGAGGATGATCAATTCACAACTTCACTTGCAATTCTTCTAGCAATGTCGGTGTTTTTCTTTCCGATGCCAGGAGATGGCTCTATCACCACGCAACCGTTGTGGGTTGATGATCTCGCAACCTGTATTACCTGGGCTTTGGATGATCCTCATGCTGTCGGCCAGGTTTATGACATTGGAGGACCCGAATATCTCACTTTTAAACAAATCGTACAGATGGTCATTCAAGAGACGGGAACACAGAGGATCCTAATTTCTGCGCGCCCACCTTACTTGCGGGCTGGCGCCTGGCTGATGGAAAGAACTCTGAGATTTTCGCCCGTGACCACTCGATGGCTGGATTATTTTGCCGTGAGTAGAACGACCGATTTAAACAATCTACCTCAGGCTTTTGGGTTAAGTCCTACCCGAATGGAAGAAAAGTTGGGGTACTTGCGTGGACAAAACTGGGGTTGGGAGCTGCTTCAAAAGCAGTTCCAATCTAATTGATGGAGGCGTTTATGGGAGGTGATGTCATCATTCGTACACTGCGCTCTCATGACGAGATACTTGCAATCGAAGAATTGCAGCGCCTGGTTTGGCCGAGCAGTGAAACCGACATCGTGCCAGCACATCTTTGTCTTACGATTGCCCACAATGGGGGCCTGGTGCTGGGGGCTTTCGAATCAGATGAGCTGGTTGGTTTCCTCCTGGGTTTTCTCGCTACGGATGGTGAAAGTCCCCCGGAACTGGCGATGACGTCCTTAAAGCATTGTTCCCATCAGATGGGGGTTCATCCAGATCACAGGAATAAGAGCATTGGATTACGCCTTAAGATTGCTCAAAGGGAATTTGTTCTCGGCCAGGGAATCCGATTGGTGACTTGGACGTATGATCCTCTTCTAAGCGTGAATGCGTATTTAAATATTCGGCGGTTGGGAGCTGTCTGCCAGACGTATGTGCGTGATGCCTACGGGACGATGAGAGATGCGCTCAACATCGGCGTATCTTCCGACAGATTCCAGGTAGATTGGTGGGTGACTTCGCATCGAGTAAAGGTTCGCATTGCTCAATCACGAGAGCCCTTGAAGCTCTCTGATTACATGAGTGCAGAGATCCAGACGTTGAACACAGTAATCTCTTCAAGCAGTGGGTTTTTAGAGCCTGGGGAAAGTATTAATCATCCCGAATCAAGCCTTGCGATGGTTGAGATTCCTTCTAATTTTCACCAAATCCGAAGTAATGATCTGTCACTTGCGACTCATTGGCGCGAGCATACTCGCCAGGTGTTCGAGATGGCGTTCAAGGCGGGTTATATCGTCACCGATTTTGTCTTTGAAAAAGAGAAAGAAGAGCCGCGTTCGTTCTATGTGCTCTCCTATGGTGAGGCGACCTTAGGATGATCGGGTACAGGACAATGCAAATTAAGGATCGGGTATCTTTCAAGACCCGGAATGATAGGTGAGCGAAGAGCTGGGATCCACGATGGCGCGGGCATCATCCCAGCTGGGGTATGAGCTGCCGGAAGAAATCGACAAGTAAATCAAGCCAGGCAGCACCTGCTAGAGCGAAAAGCAGCATCTTAAAAATCTTCCCAATCGAGGTCCAGATTAAGAAACTGAGCACGGGAAAGCCCGTCGCACCTGCAACAGCGCCGGCAAGATCGAATAGCGGATTGGGGATAAAGGCCAAAAACATGATGAGCCATCCACCAAATCGATCTGTTAAATTCTCGAGAGTAGTATAAAAGCTCGCTCTCTCCACGATGCCTTGACCGCTAAATCCCGCAAGGTAACCGGTTAACTCTCCAAAAGCCGCGCCAAGCCCTGCTGCAATGGCTACACCTACGGGGTTCAACACTGCACCCATTGCGAAACTCAAGGCGACGCTGGGAGCGGGAAAAAAAATTGTGGCATTCGCGAG
>CBDVCG010000185.1:0-4998 GCA_965372425.1 uncultured Anaerolineales bacterium | reverse complement strand
GCCCGAGGGAAATCATTTTCCCTCCTGGCTCTTGTCTCACATTAAGAGCGAACTGAGCCCTTGGCTCCCATTATTTTCTTAACTACACAGCCGACAAACGTGGCTCAAACGAATAGGTTCCTCACCAGATACAATCTTCGTCAGGGAAGCTGGCCATGGAGAACGGAAGCGGTTTTCGTTTCACTTCTGGGCTTAGAAAATAATTTTAAAAAGGACCCAGGCTATACCGATGGCAGCCAGGAAAAACAAACCGCAGGTGAAGATGCGCATCGTGAAGCGGAATAGGAAGCGCAGCAATATCCAGACAATGCCGACAACGCCCAGAAAGATCAAAACTGAAGTAAGTGAAATATTTTCAAACATGCACGTCTCCTCCTAGCAAAGTGTTTCGTGAATATACAACACCTTTCTTTACAACACTAGCGACAAGATTTGTACCGAAGCGATATCCGAGATGCCCGTAGTCCGCAGCATCGAGGATGAGCACATCCGCTTGCTTGCCCACCTCGAGACTGCCGATGAGGTTCTCGCGACCGATGGCTGCCGCGGCATTGATCGTTGCGGCGGCAATCGATTGAGCCGGTGTGAGCTGCATATATCGACATGCTAAGGCGATGGCGAACTGCATGCTCTCACACCAGGCTGTACCCGGGTTCAGATCGGTCGCAATTGCGAGGATCCCCTCCGCAGCCAGGAATTTTTTTGCGGGTGTATAGGCATGCTCGGCCAAGCCGAATGGCGTACAGGGGAGAGCGACCGCGACGGTGCCAGAGTTGCCGAGCGCGAGTATGTCTTCCTCAGGAGTGTGCACCAGATGATCGGCTGAGATCGCACCCAATTCCACTGCCAAGTCGGTTCCTCCGATTCCTACGAATTCATCCGCATGGATCTTCAGAGGAAACCCGAGCTCCTTCGCCTTAACTAGGATTTCCCTGCTTTGCTCGAGCGAAAAGGCGCCTTCTTCGCAAAAGACATCCACAAAGGGGAGAGGTACTTCTGCGTGGGTCGTCCCCCACCAATTAACCAGATCGGGAAGCGCCTCCTCGGTGATAAATTTTGTGTAAGTTTCATAACCTGATTCAGGTGTGCCTGCGAACTCTGGCGGTAGGGCATGTGCGCCCAGGTAGGTGGGCGTGAGTTCTATCGGACCGAGTTCGTCGATTTTGAGAATGGCTTCGAGCGTGCGGAGTTCGGTGGAGAGATCGAGGCCATATCCGCTCTTAGCTTCTGCGGTTGTAGTGCCGTATGCAAACATGGTTTGCGCACGCGCTCCACCGAGTTCGACAAGCTCATCAAGATCCGCAGACCGGGTTGCCTCGACGGTGGACGCGATCCCACCCCCCGCGGCCATGATCTCCATGTAGCTTGCACCTCTCACCCGCAGTTCAAACTCGCCGGCACGATCGCCCGCCCAGATCAAATGCGTATGTGGATCAACAAATCCCGGGAGGAGGACACATCCTCGGGCATCCAATACTTCGTCGGCATCGAAGGAGTTTTCAATCTCAAACCTTTTACCGACCCCGGCGATCACCCCATCTTTGATCGCAATACCCCCATCTTCGATGATGTGTAGATTACCCAGAGACGAACCACGTTGTGGACCGCCACGGAGTGTGAGCATCTGAGAGGCGGAATGGATGATGAGGTCGCATAGCTGAGGTTGTGTCATGGTAGTCTCCATGGAAAATGCGGGAACAGGGAGCAGGGATCTGGGATTCGGGGACTAATGACCTGGCGCCTTATTTCCTTCGTGCCTTATTACCTTATCCCTAATCCCCACTCCCTAATCCCCTTCCCTTTATTCTACACGAACGAATCGGCGGAACACCACAAGAGCTAGGATGGCTAGAGCGGTCGCAAGGGCCGCATTTGCAAGAGGATGCCATAGTTGAATAATGTCGGGCTCACCAGAGCTCCTAGAGCTCGTCCCACTGCAGCCGCAGCGAATGTGCTTGCGGCGAGCGTCGCTCGCGCCGTAGGGACGATCTCCGTCATGATGGGCAAGATGCTCACGAAGGTGAATTCGAAAGTGATGAAGAAAAAGAATAGACCGACCAGCGCGCCGATGAATCCTCGTCCCAAAATTGGCAGGCTTACACAGGCTATGGCGATGAGTACAATACCAATACTTACCGAGCGTCGTTTGCCAAGCCGATCGGTGAATGTTGCGACGAGCCCTTCACCACTCAACTCGGCCAACCCGATAATGATTGATGTGCTCCCCAGCGCGATCACCTGGAGCGCGAAGGCATCTTCCATCCACACACCATAGATCAGGGTAATGGCTTCGTTCCCCATGCTGAGGAGGACGACCACGCCCAGCGCGGGGAGTGCAGCCGGATGTGCCAGGATCGTTCGCATGGCTGTTCTCAGGGGTACTCGCTGAGTTTGGATAGGGCTTTGGCTGGGGATGGTTCGCCAGATGACTAAAGCAGCGAGGATCCCCAGGATCCCCAACAAGGTGAAGGGTGCGACCCAGCCGAAAAATGCGATAATCCATCCTGCGATGGGGATGCCGATCAAAGCTGCACCTGACCATCCGAACTCGGTAATGGCGAGCACACGACCGCGTTGATCATAGCTCACTCGGTCTCCCAAATAAGCCTGCATGCTGGGATCGAATATGATCTTGGCTGAGCCCCCTAGCAGGAGGGAGAGGAAGAAACTAGCGTAGGTGGGCCACATTACGACTACGGCCATGCCGAGGATAAAAGTGATGAGACCAATCAGCATGGCAATCTTACGTCCAAGTTGATCGCCCGCTGATCCAATGAGCGGCCCGGTGATGCCTAAGGCTGAACGTGCGGTCACCGCTAAAGCTATCGCTTCAATATCGACACCCAGGGTGCGTGCAAAGACTGGCATGAAGGGATACACCATGCGGAAGGCCGTATTGACCACAGTGCGTGTGAATGTGAAGGCGATTAGCTGCGTGCGAAGTCGAGGACCAGGCTGCGAAGTCATTACTGGATTGAAGCTTTCTTATCCAGCCATCGAGAGAGCAGATAGCCTGCAAGAAGACAACAAAAAAGCAGAATGAAGAAGAATGCTCGAATGATGAGCGAGTCAGATGTAAGGATGGGGGAAGGGGGGTGCATCACCTGCTCGGTCTGTGAAAGTCGCAAGACCAGGATCAGAAAATAGATGCTGTTGAGCAAGCTTCCGATGCGAGAATTTTTCATGATGAGAATCGAGATCTGGATCAGCACTGCGACGATGGCGAAATCAAGAGCCATGCGCCAGCGCGGCTCTTCTAAAAAGAGCCCGCCCCAGTTCGCTTGCATGGTCCACATGCTCAGCGGCAGGTAGGACACCCAGAACAGCGTCGCGGCCTGGCCGAGCGCAATACCGTGCCGTCCCACCTGTTCCCTTTTTAGTACGAGGCACGCGAGCCCGAAGACGGCGGCTGCGGCAAAACCAATTAGTGCGGTCCAAACCCACGCGCCGTGCAGATAGACAAGCCTCACGTTCGATCCGAGGGTTTGTTCGCTTGGACCGAGGCTGACGAGGGCGATGATGAAAATTAACATGAGAAGGAAAAGGACTATGGGCGAGATGCGACGCATGATGGCGTGAATTGTATCGTATTCTTGGATGTAATTACGTGGCTAGATTCACATACGAAATACAACAGCCACATATATGTTCGAAGAATTCATGGTTCAGTGCGTTAAATCTTCACAGCTTGAACCAAACCCAGTCCTTCAAAATAACTGACTAAATCACCATACACTGGAATGGGATGGGGGCTACGGTGCGAGTTGGTAGTAAGGTTCTATGAAAGTGTTGGGGAGAAAAGGTCGCTGTCGGGATTCCCCAGCTGCTCATATCAAATCCATCAGTGTCCGATGATTGTATTCGGACGCTGAAAAGCACGGAGACATTCTACAACTCTTCAAGGAGGGTGATTGGGAACAAGACTCGGAGATTAAACCCCCTTGATAATCTGTCCTCGGCGAGGCTCTTTGGCGTATCCTGTCACCGTTTTTCATATCTCATTTCTTCATATGCATCAGGAGGTAAGAGCGGCACTTGATCATCTTGAATCTCAAGGTGAAGCACACTGGCAATTTTAAATATCCTCTTAAGGCTCGCACCAGAATAGCATGTGGATTCGTATCGTTGAATTTGTTGTGGTCGCATCTTCAATTTTTTTGCGAGGGCTGCTTGTGTGAGACCTTGCGCTATCCGAGCGTATATAAGTAATTGTGGCAAATCCTCGAGTGATGACATTCTCCACATAACTCGCTCTCTATTCTTAATGGAGGTGTAAGTATCGAGGTCGGTCCGAAGTTCTTCAATTTGTGACATTATTCCGTCGAGTGTGGCTTTCTGAATCTTAGGATCAAGGTCCGACTTCCCTTCTTGAAATTCGGCTAAATGCTTTTCTAGATCTCTAAGTTTCTTTGTCGAAATTCTGGCTTGCCTCTCATTCGTAATCATTCTAATGACCTCCTTTCTTTATAATTCGACCAATAATATGGTTCTCTTGATTCCGTCTCTATCAGTTTGGAAAAACTCAACGAAGGGAACACCGCTGGAATTTTCTATGGTTTGTGAAACGAAGAAATCTACACCAAATTTTGTTTTCATTGTTTTCCGGTTGTTATTAAAGTTTAGGAACACTTGGTCTAGCACGTCCATATTGATACTTGGATTTGCATCCCAGCATCCATTAATGTCAACTGGTTCTTGTTTGCTGGTTACAAAGCTACCGTCGATAAAAACCCTATCTATTCCAGCTTCTTTCAGGTTGTTGAGTGCCCTTTTCAAGCCTCCGGACAGCTCTTTTCTTCTATCTGAGAAGGTGAACCTCTCTTCGATTTCTTTGATAGTACATTTGTGAATACCTTCAGGTAGATTTCCCTTAACCAATTCAGGAATCATTTGTCCCCCATTACTATATCCGTATCCTAACACAACAAAAACGTTGTGTCAAGCAATAATGATTAATAAATCTCAGTGAAACGATATTTAACTTGATTTCAACTACGA
>CBDVCG010000184.1:0-5000 GCA_965372425.1 uncultured Anaerolineales bacterium | reverse complement strand
GGTGCTGGCGTCGCTACAACAGCCGTCGCAACTACGAGATAATTCAACACCAATCCTCGATAACATAGCAGTTTGTTATCTAAGTCGCATCGTCCGATATTGGATTCGTGCGTCGATCTTGAGCCATCGAGATCGTGTACCAAAACCAGTGCACTGCACTTCCAATTCCTTCAAGTTCCCACAATGCAATCTAAGGCTCAACGTCAGCGTGTTTAAAGTGCCTAAACGGACTATGATTGCATACATGAGGAATAAGAGATGAAATCAATCCGAAAAGAAGGTCCATGGTTTAAGGACGAAAAGGGCCGAACCTTACTGCTGCGGGGAGTCAACCTCGGCGGAAGTTCCAAAGTTCCCTTCACCCCCGATGGCGCCACCCATAAACGAGAAGAATTCTTCAACCACCGGGAGGTTTCGTTCATCGGTCGGCCCTTCCCACTGGACGAAGCAGATGAGCATTTCGCCCGACTGCGGAGCTGGGGTTTCACCTTCCTCAGACTGCTGACAACCTGGGAAGCCATCGAACATCCCGGACCCGGTCAGTACGATCTGGGTTATCTCGAGTATTTACGCAAGATTGTAGAGAAAGCCGGCGACTATGGGATTACGGTCTTCATCGACCCGCATCAAGATGTATGGAGCCGATTTTCGGGTGGGGATGGTGCACCGGGCTGGTCGTTCGAAGCCGTTTGGCTGGACATCACCAAGTTCAAGGACACCGGCGCCGCCATCGTGCATCAAACGCATGGGGATCCATTCCCGCGGATGATCTGGCCCACAAACGGCGGGAAGTTCGCCGCGGCGACGATGTTTACGCTTTTCTTCGGGGGAAATGATTTCGCACCGAAAACGACGGTCAATGGAGAACCTTTCCAGGAATATCTACAACGCCACTACATCGAAGCTATGGTGCAAGTAGCGATAGCCCTGGAGGGTTGTGCCAATGTAGTGGGGTACGATACGATGAATGAGCCTCTCCCAGGGTACATCGGCTGCGCGGATATGTCATCACCAGGGGGCTTAATCCGATCTGGCTTGAGCCCCAGCCCTCTCCAGGCGATGGCATTGGCAGCCGGTATTCCACAGGAAGTTGGGGTTTGGAAATTGGGCATTCGGGGGGAACGGCAGGTGAACGCAGAGGTCGTCAACCCCGATGGAGTGCGCGCCTGGCTTCCCGGGTTCGATCCCATTTGGCGGCAGAACGGGGTATGGGAAGTGGACTCTAAAGGATATCCGATCATTTTGAAGCCTCATCATTTCGTTTCGATCCATGGACGAGAAATAGACTTTGATCGGGATTATTACAAACCCTTCCAGCTGCGCTTCGCCTCTGCCATCCACACGATCGATCCTGATGCGTTCATCTTCATCGAAGTTGAACCCAGGCAGATGCCGACCAAATGGGAGCAGGATGAGCTGGAGAACATCATCTTTGCACCCCACTGGTACGATGGGTTCGTGCTTTATATGAAGGACTTCAAATCCTACCTGGCCGCCGATTTTCGTAAGGGCAGACTCCTCCTCGGAGCCCGTAAAATCCGCCGGTCATTTCAATCACAGCTTGCGGCGTTCAAAACAGCCGCTCACGAAAAACTTGGTGATGCGCCGACATTGATCGGGGAGTTTGGAATTGCCTACGACATGCGTGGCGGTCGTGCCTATAGGGACGGGAATTACGATGCACAGCTACGGGCGATGAACCGCAGTTTCGTGGCCATGGAAGACAACATGCTCAGCTGCACGCTCTGGAATTACACGGCCGATAACACGAATGAGCGTGGCGACAAGTGGAATGGCGAAGATTTATCCATCTTTTCAAGGGATCAGCAAACCGAGCCTGAGGATATTAATTCAGGGGGCCGAGCCCTCGAAGCCGCCGTCCGACCATATCCATTAGCTGTTGCAGGTAAACCGCTGCATATGTCCTTCAATATCAAAACGAAAGAGTTCAAATTTGAATTTCGACACGATCCAGCGGTGCATGCTCCCACAGAAATATTCGTCCCCAGGCTTCAGTACCCGGATGGAATTTCTGTGGACATCTCGGATGGCACATATGAAGTTGATAATGAAGGACAGCGCCTGCTCTACCACCACGAACGAGAGCTTGAGATTCACAACCTGAGGTTCAACCCCAAAGCCACGCGAAGGAAATAGAGCCAAACTCCACCTCGAAGACCCGGCTGAGTACGTGTCTAATTCGTAGAAGCGTGACGACTCACCTTCTGATCACGTCTTTCAGTTTGAGGCGCTATCCCTCGACGAACAAACTACGGGAAAGGGACTTTCGCGGGTTCAATTACCCCAGGGGTGATTGCCGGGCTCGTGGCAGCGATCGCAATCGACTTCGAGAGCCAGTTGATGGGAGGTGACAAATCGCGCCGCAGCGTCCTCGCTAACTTCAGTGAAGGTGTCCCAGGCTGAGTGTTCTTCGTTCCATGCAATTTGCATTCCAGTCGCATCATGGCAGGCGCTGCAGGTGACCTCTGCATGCGGATTATCGTGGGTTTGGATGGGTTCACATTCCTGCGCAAAGGGGCTGTGACACCCGGAAGCTGTACAAGAAGAAGTCGTATCATGGCTATCATGGCATTCTACGCACTCGAAATCGTCATGTGGGCCCATCACAAATATTCCTAAATGACCTTCGTATCCGTTCTCGAGATGGCACTTTTTACATATCTGTGTCGGTCCCGATATTTCTTCATATTCTCCCATTTGTGGATCCGCCAACCACGCAATTTCCCCCTCCCCTGGTTCTCCCACATGACAGTTCTCACACGTCACCGCGCCCTCATCCGAATTCGTATCGGTGGCCGGCGAAGATGCTAAGAACGAGCGTACCGCAGAACTTGAAATTTGGCCGGGTATCCAGTTCGAGCGGTCGTGGCAGGTTGCGCAGCCCTCGTTTTGGTCATCCTCACGAAGGACTTGTGTATCCGCGTGTGCGCCCGAATCCCACAAGGTGCGAATTTCTTCAGGAGATTGGGGCGTGGATGCAGGGTTTGCAGCGGCCGAATCATCGCCACTGGGTGTCGGTTCACACGGTGGACGTCTGGATCCCCCACAGGCAGTCAGGATGGTCATCGAGAAAATTACCGGAGCAGTGAGTAGGTTGTTCCTATGGTTTGCCATGATCTGGTTCCTTGATCAAGATTTATGATCGTGCGACCCAAATGTGCGCAATACAGCTTGTTCAGAATAGTACAATCAAGAGCTGCTGTCCTTGATTTTGGTCAATGTTAAGATCATGCTATTCCTCGCTGATTTGTGCTTTCACATGAGGGTGATAGGATAATGTTATGGATGAAATCATCGTTCCAGAAGCAAAACCTGCAGCCCATGCTATGAAGGACATTGTCGCCGCGATCAGGGTGCAATATCGCCTGCCCTGGCGCGGGCTTCACGGCGTCGATCATTGGGGACGTGTGCTTGAAAATGGACTGCGACTGGCACGTGCTACAGGTGCGGACCCGGAGATCGTTCAATTCTTTGCCATCTTCCACGATGCCTGTAGGTGGAACGAGTCCATCGACACAGGGCACGGACAGCGCGGCGCCGAGCTCGCAGCATCCTGGCGCGGAGATCTTTTTGAACTAAGTGACGATCGCTTCGAGTTGCTCCACGAGGCTTGCGTGCATCATACAGAGGGATTGATGGCGGGCGACCCCACCGTGCTCACGTGTTGGGATGCGGACCGTCTGGATCTATCCCGTGCGGCAATCACACCCAAACCCGATCGGATGGGAACCGAGACTGGTCGTGATCCGGAGGTTCTCCAGTGGGCGATCGATCGCTCTCTGCGGAGGCATACACCTCAATTTGTGGAAGAGGCGTGGATTTTTCCGGATGTTGAGGACCTCAATAGCGAAAACTAAAGTTATTTACCCGCGAAGAAACTCCAGATCTCCTCACCAGTATGCAGGTCGTGGCTCACCCGACCGATAACCATCGCAGGCACGTATTGAGGTCCCCCCGGCCATGTGTGCCCGCCACCCTCTACGGAAAATAGTACAACCGAGGTTTGAGCGTCACACTCAGAATAGACTTCTTTTTTAATCCTCGTTTTGTCCTCGGGGTCGATATCAGGTAACCATTCGCTGACAGGGGCAGGATTACATCCATTTTCGGCGACCCAGAACGCCACGGTATCGGGAGTCGACAAAGCTGCACCAAGCTCCTGACGATAGAAATGTACCTGCCCTCCCTCCCAGGGCACGAGCGGATCTTCCATACCGTTCATGATGAGAATCGATATCGGCTCGCTGGGCTGACAGTCAAGATCGGCCGGTAGGGATGCGATTACGGGGGCAGCAGCAGCGAATATATCGGCCGCCTCGCACGCCAGTCGCAGCGACACCTTGCCCCCGTTCGACATACCAGTGACAAAGATTCGCTCAGGATTGATCGAATAGCCTTCGGAAATGTGGTCAATGAGCGAAAGGAGAAAGCCAACATCATCGATATCCTCCGCATGCGCACGCCATTTGTCGAGCTCGCGGCCATCGTTCCAGTGATTCTCGACTCCTTCAGGGCAGACGACGATGAAGCCACCCACCTCCGCCATTTCCTGGACACCCCCCTCGAGCCTGCACATCCGCTCTCCGTCCCCCCCGCCGCCATGCAGCGCCAACACCAACGGCGCGCGCTCGTCATCTTCATACGATACGGGCACAAGCGTGACATAGCTCCGTTCCAAACCGTCATGCAAGATCGTGTCGGAAGAGAGCACCCCTTTGTCTGGGACACGAGTCTCTCCCCTGGCACAAGCTAAACCGGCGAGAATAAGCAAGCCCATGGGGATTAAAATGCGATAGCTATTATTGCGCCGAGAGATTAGCATCACCATGTCTCCTCATTATTAAGACGGCCTTTTCTTAACCCGTATCGCCCCATGTAATAAGAGAGTTATCTGTTTAATATCCAAGCGCGGGGCATGGGAAGTTGCAAGACCGCCCTCACCCCAACCCCTCTCCCACAAAGGAGAGGGGCTTGTTCAA
>CBDVCG010000183.1:0-5002 GCA_965372425.1 uncultured Anaerolineales bacterium | reverse complement strand
TCCCATATTGCCTGATTCAATAAGTCGGTCAAGCACATCCACCTGACCGACTTATTAAAATTAATTTATTTGATAGGTCAATTCTATCGGGACAATTTGATGAAACATGGCCTGGGCAGGGCAGTACTTTGTTTCGGATAACTCAATTGCCCGTTGGACGGCGGTTTCATCGATGTTCTCACCGGTAAGGAGATATTCGATCTTAAATTGTGTGAAGATACGCGGATGCTCAGATTCTTGCTTGGCGGTCACTCGAACCTTGAAAGAATCGACTTTTTGACGCTTTTTAGTAAGGACCGAGATAACATCCATGGCGGTGCATCCCGCAAGACCAATTGCGATGAGCTGCATAGGTCGAAAGCCATCATCATCCCCACCCACATCTTCACTTGCGCCAATAGGCACCTCGAATTCACCGCTTGCGGAACCTGTGAACGTGAGACCCTTCTCCCAGATTACGTTTGCTTCCATGTTTTGCTCCTCACTTTCCTTCATCGATGATCGGTGTCACGGCAGATTCCAACGCGGAGAGACAAGTTAATCCAGACCATGCCAGACGGACTGTTCCTGATCTATCCAGAACATAAGAACTGGGCATGGCTGTTGTGTTCATCGCTCTCATTGTCTCTTCGTTTTGATCGAGCCAAAGGGGGAAAGAAATGTCCAAGGCTTCCGAAAATAGAAGAACCCTATCCACGCTCTCGCCGATATTGACCCCGATAAAGACAAATCCATCATCGGCATGTAGATCGTAATATTCCTGGAGATCGGGCATCTCGGCTTTACACGGGGGGCACCAGGTTGCCCACGCGTTTATCAGAACGACGGTTCCAGGTGATCGGTGGGGCTTACAGGGTTGCTGTCTGTGTCGATCAGCGTGAGCTCCGGGGCAGGAAATTCAACAGGTCCAGGAACAACACAATTGTACGGTTCCGAAACCGAAGCTGTCAGTTCGGAACCCTGTTGATCGAGCAGAACCACAGATGCTGAGACTGAGATGAGGATGAGACCAATTCCGATGACGATGAGGGGCATGATTTTACGCATAGTCTAATTGAGGGTGTCCTTAAGTTACAGGTATGTCCTGATGATGTTTGAATAATGGAAGTCCACGTGTGGATGATTCATGCGTGAACGACGATTTCCGTGACACTCCTTCCAGGAGCGTGAGCACCTATCAAGTGCAAACACCAGCAGCGACATAATCACAGTTCGAGCAGACGAGATGGAGGGCGTCATTGTAATCAAGAATGCCAATTCGACATACCGGGCATCGCACATTAGCTCGAGGTTCTGCCCTTCTTTTCTTTTCCTTCTTTCGCTTCTTCTTTGAGAAAGTGAACTACCCCTCGCATTATCCTTAACGCTGGGCGTTAGACCTAATGCTGGGCGTTAGACCTAATGCTGAGCGTTAGGATCCTGGGTTCCGAGCATGTCACCGAGATCGAGTTTCTTGAAAAGACGCTCTCTAACTTGTCCGGGAAGCTCGATCTGAGATTCTTGCTGCTGGAATAATAAGATGGATTTCTTCATGGTATCTACGAATATTCGGCAATCGGGACATTCGAGCATGTGCTGTTCGATCTCTGCACAGAGCTGTTCCCTCGCACTACCATCGATATATTCATTCAGCTCTCCGAGCATTTCGGAGCAGACCTTATGATCCATCATGATCTAATTCCTTGAGACGTTCAGCATAGTACTCCGACAATTGCCCCCTCAATTGCAAACGAGCTCGCAAGAGACGTGTCTTAACGGCAGCTTCAGATATTCCCAGTATCTCTGAAGTCTCGCGCGTGGAGAGAGCCTGCAAATCTCGTAGTACAAACGTCCAACGGAGGGGGGGCGATAGTTTTTCAATCGCTAAATCGAGCTGTGCTTGAGCTTCGCCAGTCATGAATTCGGCTTCAGGCAAACAGCACCAGTCTGTTAGCTCAAGAGGTCCTGCTGCTCCTGCATCGTCCTCCACAGTCTCGTCGACGGAAAGAGTGTCAGGATGATGTTTTCTCAGGCGCATCAATGCCTGGTTTGAAGCGATGCGGTAGAGCCATGTGCCAAGTTTGGAGCGACCCTCAAAACGAGAAATACCCTTGTAGGCATTGATAAACGTCTCTTGAAGGACATCCTCGGCTTCATCAGGATCCCCAAGCATCCGAAGCGCAAGGCGGTAAAGCGAGGGCGAGTATGTGTCGACCATGGTTGCGAATGCTTCTCGGTCGCCCGCTTTCAGTGCATCAATGGATATGGGATATGCTTCGCTCATTTGATTCTAGTCACTCGGTGTGTCCATTGCTCTCAATCTCGACCTAGACTAAAGTATACACGATGAGGGGTGTCAGAAATCCACTTGTGGTCATGCGGTTTATTTATTTCTACAAGCAAGGGCTTGTCCACTTCTACGAATTACGATCCCTGGGTTGATCCTCTAGGATAAGATTTCAAGGTTTCGCTGAATGAACGGAGAAACTTTCCGGGGCGGGATATCTTTGATGTGCAGGAGAATGATGATTTGACTGCATCCGTACATAATCTCGAGACATCTTCAACAGTGTTTGAGTTAAACCAAGATACCGGTACATGGACGCTCCGGTTCAAATCTTCTGTCCGGTGTTCAATCGAGAATGCAGCGATGGCGCTGCATTACAAGGTCGGGAAATCCCTCCGCCGAGCAGCACTGGCGCCAATGCGGGGCAAACCTTCCACGATCGTACTTCCAAAACCGCTTGATTCGAAGGACGGCATCATTGTGGAGTCCGGCCCGACGGTTGATGATATTGTAACTTCAATCGAGTTCGCTCTTTTGGAGCAGCCGGGGGCACTCGTATGGAGGATGAAGGTAGAAAATCGAGGTCATGCCCCAGCACACATCGAACGGGCGTGCCTCATGTCTGCAGGACCCACCAGGAATCCACTACTTTCCCACAAGAAATCACACGACTCCCGAGAGGGAGATGGACGTAAGCCTCCCAAATCACATATCAGGGGGTTTCGAGGCGAAATGGATGATCTTCGTGTGCACGTGAATGGCTGGCAAAGTTGGTCTCCGACCGGGTGGGTCTCCCCAGGCGATCGGCAAGATACCACTCGACTCGGACCGTTGACTTCACCGATGCAAACAAGCGCTGGATCACAGACTTCTCGGACGAAGGGTCACTTCGTATCCGACATGTATGGCGTTCTCCACCACGGCACCCGTGATGATGGGTTGCTGGCAGGTTTTCTTTCTCAACGTCAATCGTTTGGTCATGTCGACATCGTATTTAAGGGAGACGGGGTCGAGATCAGTCTACAAAGCAACCTGGATAGTATTCAACTGGAGCCCGCGCACACATTTACTACCGACTGGGCGTATGTGAGATATTTTGACACGGACCATAGTCAAGCTCTACGTGATTATTTCGATCTTGTAGGACTGATCAACAATGCAAGGACGACGGGGAGGGTGCCGTTCGGGTGGTGTTCATGGTATTACCTCTTCCAGGGTGTCACTGAAGAGGACATCGAGGAAACCGTCGAATGGGCCATTCAGCATCGTGGTGATGTGCCATTGGACATCATCCAAATTGATGATGGGTTTCAATCTGAAGTTGGTGATTGGTTGGAGATTAATACACAATTTTCTCATGGGATGCCCCGGATGAGTGCACAGGTCCGCAAGGCAGGAATGCGGCCGGGACTGTGGTTGGCGCCGTTCATCGCAAAACCAAACTCCAAAGTGGTGAAGAAAAATCCGGGATGGGTGTTGAAAAATCAATTTCGTCTTCCCACAAACACTGGATTGGTGTGGAACACTTACGGGCGTGCTCTGGATGTGACGCATCCTGAAGTGCTCGATTATGTGAGGGATGTCGTAGGCACTGCGGTCCGGGAGTGGGGCTTTACCTATTTAAAATTGGACTTCTGTATACGGGGGCTCTTCCAGGTGTGCGCTACGATCCAGGCCTTACACGCGCGCAATCCCTCTATCGAGCCTTGAAATTGATTCGAGACGAGGTCGGTGAGGAGGTATTCCTCGTAGGATGCGGCTGTCCGTTAGGGTCCGGGATCGGCATTTTCGACAGTATGCGAATTGGACCAGACGTCTCGCCGAGCTGGTATCCTGAGTACCGGGGCCTGGAAAGATTACTGAAGAATGAAAGGGGTCTCCCCAGCGCTCGAAACGCGATGATCAGTACAATAGTTCGATCTCCTATGCATCGTAGATTGTGGATCAACGATCCGGATTGCCTGCTTCTGCGTACGCAGGACACACGTCTTACCCGGGACGAAGTACAATCACTCGCGACCGTGATTTCTTTCTCCGGCGGCGCCATGTTGGTATCCGATCCTCTCCCCCGTTTATCTCAGGAAAAATTGGACTGGCTTTCATCCTTGCTGCCACCCCTCGAGGGTGATTTTGATATTCTGCCTTCACACTCGACGGATCTTCCGATGGTCCTTAAACGCAGTCTCCATGGGATCGCAGGTGATTGGACCCTTATCGCGCTATTAAATTGGGATGATGAAGGGCGCGAGATCAGCCTGGATTTGGGATCAATTGGCCTGTGCGCATCAGAGCGCTACCACGCGTTGGATTTCTGGAATGCGCGCTACTTCCCCCTGCAATCAAACCAGCCATTAACTCAAATGATCCCTCCTCATGGTGTTCGATTATTCTCGATCCGTACGAGATTGGAAGGACCCCAGTGGTTGGGAGACACACTCCATATTTCGCAGGGCTCAGGTATTAAGACCTGGGAGGTTACAAAAGGCAGTTTACGCGCATTCCTGGATTACGGGAGAACTACCCATGGAAGCGCATGGCTGTCCTTGCCAGGAAAACTTCGATCTGCCTCCGTTAACGGCCGAAGTTTAAGTGCTGGTATGATTGAGCCAGGTATCATTAAAATTGATATTAAATCTATGCAAGATGTGAATCTGGAAATCTCCTGGTCGGAGGCAACGTCGTGACACTTGATCAATCCGTAAGTACGGTCACGATTGTACTTTTTTCAGGCATGCT
>CBDVCG010000182.1:0-5016 GCA_965372425.1 uncultured Anaerolineales bacterium | reverse complement strand
AAGATGGGTGGTCGATGCCATCCTCGCCAATTATGAGCTGGTCATCCAGCATCAATCCCAGAAAGAGGCGATCGATTCAGGTGCGATGGCGCTCTTCGGAGAAACCTACGGTGAGCAAGTCCGCACGATCAGCATCGGCGGTGATAAAAAGATCTCCTACGAGCTATGCGGGGGAACGCACGTCCCCGAGACGGGTGTGATCGGGCCGTTTCTCATCATAAGTGAAGGAAGTGTCGCAGCGGGGATACGACGTATCGAGGCGGTGACGGGTTTCAAAGCTCAGGAGCGGATTCGAGAACAGCTCGCTCAGCTCAAACGCATCTCTGATGCCCTTGGGGTTCCAACAGAAGAACTAGACGACAGAATTATGTCCCTCATAGATGAACGAGATGACTTTGAGAAACGAGTTTCCTCGATGCGAAATGTTGCCGCCATGGCTGCCTATAGAGCGCTCAAACCCTCGGAGGTCGGTGGAATACCCTTTCTCACCGCCCATTTCGAAGATGCCGATCCAGAAATCTTGCGTTCGCTAACGGACCGCTTCCGAGAGGACAATCCTACCGGCGTAGCTGTCTTTTCGACTTCATCCGAGGATAAGCCGCTCTTCATCGCTGCGGTAAGTGAGGACCTTGTGGCACGCGGATTGCATGCAGGAAACTTGGTCAAGGAAGTTTCAAAGATCGTCGGCGGTGGCGGTGGTGGGAAACCTGACCTCGCCCAGGCAGGCGGCAAAGACATGACCCGTCTCGATGACGCGTTGGACTCGGTATCAACCTGGATCGAACGTCATTTAAAATGAGCCACATCAAACCTATTCGAAAACTCCAGTGAAAATCCAAATCATATATCTCGACCCACATGATGATTATGGCACCGCACGGGACAAGCTAAACTGGGCGAAAGCCCCGCGAGTTGTCCTGGTGTGGCCTGGGCGAGGGAGCGTACTTGCCCGCCAATTAGATCTGGTCCTTCTTCAACGATACGCTTCCAATCATGGCACTGCCATCGGTCTGGTAACTCACGATCCAGAAGTTCGCGATCACGCGGACGCTCTTGGCATTCCTGTATTTGACACCCTCGATCATGTATCTGAAGGAGCATGGTTTACGAGAAGCAGACCGCGCGCCAAACGGACCAATGAAAAATCCAAGATCGAGCGCCCAACACCGAGTCATCGAGAAACATCAGCGTCGAACACCAGGCTTATGCGTGTTGGAATCCTCGTGATGACGCTGTTTATCCTCCTCCTGTTCATTGCAACCCTGATACCCACAGCGGATGTGTATTTAACACCCGTGGAAGAGCTTCCGAGTTTCATCCTTGAACAGCAAATAGATTTCTCTTCATCAGCGAATCCGCTTGATACCGGAGCCTTGCGTCAAGAAACTGTCATCGTCGAAGGTAACCTCAGGGGTCCTACTTCTGGGTTGGTAGAGATTCCGATTGGATTTGCAGAGGGAGAGGTGGTATTTTCGAATCAATCCGATGGTACGGTAACCGTGCCTGCAGGAACGATCCTCCTCACGGAGGATGGTTCTGGGCTCCAATTTGTGACCCTGGGTTCCATCGAGATAGGTTCCGAAGAAGGCGCTGAAGAGACCGTCAAGGTTCGTGCAGCTCTCCCAGGCTCGGGGAGCAATGTAGGTGGTGAAAACATCCAGCTTGTTGATGGAAAGCTTGCTGAACTCGTATCTGTGCGCAATCCGGAAGAATTTACAGGTGGGACCGAGGAATCCCACAGCGCGGTCACATCGTCTGACCTCATAGAACTCAGGGATGCGCTTACCAGAGAGCTACTCCAGCAAGCAGAGGAGATCTTATCGTCTGAATTATCCGCAACTGAAGAGCTACTACCCGACAGCTGGCGTACGGTTCGTATCATGAATGATGTCGCCAGCGATGCAGTCGGGGATGCCGTGGACACCACGTCGATCGAGATGTCCTTCGAAGCCTCTGTCATCATTATGGATAAACAGAAAATCGAAAGAGTCATCCTTGATGAAAGCGCTTCCCACATTCCAGATGGTCATGTGTCCATCCCGGGCACCCAAGAAATAATCACGATTACTTCTGAATTTGACTCTGAGAATGGGAAACAAATAATATCGATCCAGGTTGAGCAGCGTTCCCGCCCCCTGTGGGATCCAGGTGAAATTATCGCTCTGATCAAGCTTAAGCCCGTGGACAATGCAGAGAACATTCTCGTTGCGCAATATGATCTTGAACAGGTTCCACAGATCATCTCAAAACCTGCCTGGTTGCCCATCCTCCCATGGCTTGATCTGGCATATGAAATTCATTACCCACAGGCAGGAACGGACTGATGCGAATTCTCGCTGTTGATCCGGGTGACGTGCGTATTGGGCTTGCCCTGAGCGACCCCCTGCGCATCATTGCCAAACCTTTTAATGTCATCCTACACAAAGCACGCGAGGAAGATGCACGGAACATTATCGACATTGCATTAGACCAGGATGCAAGCACGATCCTCGTCGGTGTGCCCTACGATGATGAAAATGAGATAGGAGTTCAAGCGCGTAAGTCTTTGCGGTTGGTGACAGTTCTTGAGGAGTTGTCTGATCTAGAAATTCTTACCTGGGATGAAAGTGGATCCTCCCAGGCTGCCGCCGAGCTTTCAAGGAAGGCGGACGAGCAAATCGACGCGCTTGCGGCTGCCGTAATCCTTCAGGACTTTCTGGATGCAGAAGCTAAGTAGGACGCTCCTTTTCCTCGCAGCCGGGCTTGGAATTGCGATTTTTGTATGCATCGCAATCTGGCTTCTGGGGCTGTTTTTTGTGGGAATTCCCCTGGCAGGCGATGCCATTGGTGAACCCGCCCCCGACATCGATCCACTTCAGGAGACCATCATTTCCATCTACCTTGCTGGAAATCTAGGGGCGCTGCGCACGCCTGTGGGAGATGCCGCTCAAGATATGGAATTTGTTGTTGAGGAAGGTGAGAGCGCACGAGACGTGGTGGGAAAACTAAAAGAGCACGGATTTATTCAGAACGATCTTCTCTTCCTCCTGTATCTCCGCTACAGGGGACTGGACCGGGGAATAGAAGCCGGAATTTATAATCTTCCTGGTGGATTGACGATCCCTGAGCTGGCTGAAGTTCTTCAATCCGCGCGCTCCTCGTCCTCAGCCGTTACGATCCCGGAAGGCTGGCGCAGGGAGCAAATCGGTGAATCACTCAGCTTGTTCATCAACCTATCTCCCGATGAATTTATTGCACTCACCTCTCAACCCATCCCGGGGTTTTCATTCTCAAGCGAGATCCCCCCAAACGCCACACTGGAAGGCTTTTTATTTCCAGATACGTATCAAATTACCCCTGATGATATAACCCTCGATCTGGTGCTTCTTATGATGGCAAATTTCGACAATCAAGTCACGCCAAATGTGCGGCTGGCCTTTGCAAACCAGGGGCTGAGTCTCTTCCAGGCTGTCACTCTAGCATCGATTGTGGAGCGAGAAGCCGTCGTTCCCGATGAACGACCCATCATTGCTTCTGTGTTCCTCAACCGCTTGAGCGCCGGGATGAACCTGGACGCCGACCCTACTGTGCAGTACGCGCTCGGAAAACCGCAGCATGATAATTGGTGGAAAGCTCCGCTATTTTTCGAGGATCTTGAGATAGATTCCCCGTACAACACCTATCGATATCTCGGTTTGCCTCCTGGACCTATTGCAAATCCCGGGTTGGATTCACTGCTCGCGGTTGCGCACCCTGACACCACGCCTTATCTCTACTTCAGGGCCACCTGCGATGGATCCGGTGAGCATCTCTTCGCCGAGACATTTGAAGGACATTTGCAGAACGCATGTGAATAAGAACTGGCAAGCATGCGCGCGCTCATTTAATTTGAACCACAAATGGATACGACGGAAGGATATTTAGAGATGAAAACCACGGCACCCTATGGATCATGGCGCTCTCCGATCTCGGCCGCCATGGTCGCCTCTGCCGGAACTGGATCTAGCTCGATGCCCAGAGAGATTCATATCGACGGCGGAACGGTCTATTGGCTCGAGCTCAGGGCAGATGAAGGCGGTCGCTACGTCATTATGCGGTTGGAGCCAGGTGGTGAACCTGAAGTAGTTACCCCGGAGGGGATGAACGTTGGTTCACGCGTCCATGAATACGGCGGCGGCTCTTATCTTGTATACAAAGGCACCATTTACTTCTCCAATTCAAAAGACCAGCGGATGTACCGACACGATCCCGGAGAAAAGCCAAGCCCAGTGACACCTGAGCCTGAGCAGCCATCATCTCTTCGTTACGCGGATGGGCGCATCTCCCCCGATGGAAGATGGCTCGTGTGTGTAAGGGAATCTCATTCGAACGAAGAGAGCGTCATCAACGAACTCATCCGAATCCCTGTTGACGGTATCAGCGAGCCTCATGTCATCGCCTCCGGTAGGGACTTCTACGCCAACCCAAGGTTCAACCCGGAGGGAAATCAATTATCATGGCTGACCTGGGATCTCCCGCGAATGCCCTGGGAGGGTACCCTGTTGTACTGCGGAGATTTTCAACCAGATGGAACCATTTCAAATCCAATCCATCTAGCCGGAGCTGAAGGTGAATCAATCTTTCAACCGGATTGGAGCCCGGATGGCGCTCTCCATTTCGTATCGGATCGGTCAGGCTGGTGGAATCACTACACGCTGCAGGACGGGCGTGTTTCCCCTCTTTTCTCGATGAACGCTGATTTTGGTGGACCACAATGGCAGTTTGAGTATTCTACGTTTGCTTTTTTCTCCAATGGCGACCTCGCATGTACCTACATCCAAGAAGGGCTGTACCACTTCGGAATCTACTCGCATGCAAATAATAAATTCACCCAGATCGAAACAGGCTTTACTTCCTTCCTCCAGCCCACTATTCAGGTGGATGATCGCGACCGAGTCTGGCTCATCGCAGGTTCTTTTACCCAAGAACCTCATCTTGCCAAGTATGAGCTGGATTCAAATAAGACCATAAGCATACACAGCAAGGGTGACCAGGAGA
>CBDVCG010000181.1:0-5022 GCA_965372425.1 uncultured Anaerolineales bacterium | reverse complement strand
ATGAAGCATGGGTCCACGTGGGTTCTGCGGGTTTATTCACATTTGATCACCAGGCAAGGCGAGCTGAACTAGGTATTGCCATCGGCGCAAAAAAATACTGGGATCGCGGATATGGAACCCGCGCCGTAAGACTCTTGCTGCATCATGCTTTCGATAACCTCAATCTTAATCGAGTAGGCCTCGTCGTTTTTGAAACCAACCCTCGAGCGATTCATGTATATAAGAAGGTCGGTTTTGTCGAAGAAGGAAGGATGCGCGAGTTTCACTTTTCCGGAGGAAAGTATTGTGATACGCTGATAATGAGCGTGCTGCGACGCGAATGGGAGAGCTCAGAGAATGGCTAAAGCGAAGACAGGGCAAGCGTTCGGACATGGCGATATCAAGCTGTTTGCTGGCTCAGGATCTCCTGATCTTGCCAGGGAAATCAGCGACTACCTGAATGTGCCTCTTGAGGATTATGAACTGGTTGAGTTCCCAAATGAAAACCTGTTCGTGAAATTAAAGAAAAGTATTCGGGGTCAGGATGTCTACCTCATCCAGTCTATGGCATCACCAGTTCATCGGAACATCATGGAAATGCTTTTGATGATCGACTGCCTTAATCGTGATTCCGCGGGTAGGATCACAGCTGTCTTTCCCTACATGGCCTACGCTCGATCCGATAAAAAGGATCAGCCGCGCGTGCCCATTACTGCGCGGCTCATCGCGGATATGATCGAGGTCGCCGGAACGGATCGATATATGACCATCGATCTCCACGCGGGCCAAATCCAGGGTTTCTTCTCAATCCCGGGCGATGTGCTCACAGCTTTTCACATGTTGAGCGATTATTTCCTGGAGAAGGATTTGAAAAACGGTGCGGTTGCGACTGCGGATCTGGGTTTTGCGAAAAAGGGTCGGAATTTTGCGGCGAAACTTGGGCTTCCACTCGCCTTCGTCGAGAAACGCAGGAAGGGAGATCATCCCCGGGCGAAGGCTCATTCGGTCATTGGAGATGTGAGTGGCAAGGATGTTATCCTGGTAGATGACGAGGTTCTTACAGGCGGTTCCGTATGTGAGGCCGTTGACATCTTGAAAGATCATGGCGCCAACGACGTCTACCTTTCGTTTACCCATGCCTTGCTTGTGCCGCCCGCGTTCGAAGAAATTCGAGCACATCCGATCAAGGAAATTGTAACTACGAACACCCTGCCAATATCCCCAGAAAACAAACTTGATAACATGACCATCCTGTCTGTCGCACCGCTCCTGGGTGAAGTAATTCTGCGCGCCCACGAAGGAAGATCTGTCGGAGAGCTGTTCAACGAGTGAAGAGCCTCGAAGCAAGCTGCGGGGCATCATCCAAGGAATAAGCTCCCCCGATTGCCATTCATCTCCACAGCGTGCTAGAGGGTATTTTGGCTTTTTCCCATAAGGCTGCCTGGGCGCATCATCCAATTTCACAGTTTTAATAGATTTCCTGCACGCCACCCAGCATCGGTCAGATTAGATTGGGGGAGAGGCACGAATCTCACAGAGAATAATCTGTGGGATTTTATGATCTTGAAATATCAAAGCACGCGGAGCAGAGTCTCTACGGAGGGTCGATCGGAGGGATCCATACTCCGGTGGATGAAGCGTATGATGGAATCCTCGTCGATGATCACATCCCCCCCCAAGCTGGGCAGAATCCTCTTGTATCCCTCGCCATTTTCGACCTGAAATGAGCAGCTTAACGTAGGTGAAAAAAGTTTTCGGACCCCAGGCTCTAAGGTACGATCGGTGAAATCCATACGCTTCATAGGCTTCTCGACCAGGATCAAGAAGGATCGGAAAATCAACACAGGTTTCTTCCATCCACATCGTCGCCAGTTTCTGAGAACCGAAGGAAACGACTGCGATGTCGATGGCTTTGGCTGTGAATTCTGTAGCTCTCGCGCAGACCTGCGCGGCATGCTCGCGACAGGGCAGTCAACCTGTGTGCCGAAAGAATATCAGCAGCAATGATCTGCCGCGATAATCACGCAGCGAGACTTGTTCGTTATCGAGAGATAACAGGTTTGAATTCGGGCGCTAAATCCCCGACTTTTACCATTCAATTTCCTTTCATACACACACGTTATCGGTATATTGCATTCTGGAATTCAAAAACATAGGGTTTCCAAGCGGTGAGGTCCCGCTCCCGATTTGCACGTACATAGTAATGCCTGGCCACGTCGCCCTGTTGTTCCGGGTTTAGATCATCCAGGCGCCCACCCTCGAGTCGATGTTTGATTAAACCAGATTCTCCTCCATATTTATAGGCATCCTTCCCGTGGCGTGCATGCGCCCGAATGGATTTGAACAACGTTCTGGCCCCCACATGCTCAAACTGCCAGACATGGGTCAGTTCATGGATCAACCAGGCCCTATCCCGCAGCCGGAGATCCGGAGCCTCGCCCGTAGATGTACGAATCGTCCCCGGGAAGAATACCCCATATCCGAGTGTAATCGCCTGGTTCAAGACCGGTTCTTCTCGTAGCAGAAAAGCTGCAGCATGTGCGAAGACACCCAGCCATTGGGCTTCTTCGTAGATCACCACATCCCGGTAGTTAATGGAATATCCGAATACGCTTATGGCCTCATTAATTTCGCGGCGAGTCAGTCTTCGTCGGTTCATTCATCCACTCACTGTGAGCAGCAATGCTCTCATCCATGATATCAGGAGGAATCGCATTATCCCTATATCTCGCCTCGTTACTCGGGGAATGATCGATCATCTTCGAAATGCGAAACTCTCACAGGAGATCTGGTCGGAGATTGGATCGTCCAGGTCGTCAGTAGATTTCAACATCAGATGTCCGAAGATGGATTCGTGAATTGAGGGATTTGCAGAGAATCGGGTTTCGCGGGTGAGTTGCCGTGCTCGATCAAGCCTGAGCCGCTTCAAGCTTTTTCCTGAGGGTTAAGATAACTCCGAAGAGGGGAAATGCATCAGGGCATTCGTATTCACACAAACCACACCCGCCACAGGTGGACAGCCACGCGGTGAGGTCTTTGCGATCAGGAATATCTGAGCGTGGTCCCGTGTAGGGTGAAGAAGGGCAATGCGCCAGGAGGCGTGCGTGGCAGGACGTACATTCTGCCAGATGCGCTGAGAGCGCATCCAGGGTGCTGATTTCAACGTCCAATTTTTCTTCGGTTTCCTCGATAGATCGAGAACGCCAGGATACCAGCTTGCTGAGAACCTCCCTCCGACGGCTTATAACTTCATCCGGCACATCCTCTACGGAGAATCGTGCCTCGATGGCGTCGATGCTGGCACGAGTGCGGAGGGACACGCCTATATGTTCACTCGTCTGCAAGCCGAATAATTCAAAATAGAGATCCAGGTTCTCGGCAAAGGGGCGTTCGCAGAGTTGGCAGCCGATGCGGTACCTGCTGGGCAGGATGCCACCCAGTCTTGCGAATCGGAGAGTTTCCTGGGTCACCACACCGCGTTCATGTTCCGATGATCTGAACACGAAATCATCGCTTTCATAAACAGCAAGACAATCAGAACTTATCAGGAATTGGTTTACGAGGTCAACCCCCGCGTCTTCCGCGATGATGTGCAAACTCCTCACTTCACAAGGATGCAGGAAAATTCCTACCTTATGTTTCTCCTCTTCTATCAAGCACGCCAACACCTCGCCAGCATGATTTCTTTCCATGAAGGGTGCAAATGGATCTGCGTTCTTTATTTCGTTTTTATCGAAGAGCCAGCGGGGTTGGGGGGTTGGGTTTTCTGGAGTCCATACTGGTACGTATATCGACTCGAGCGATTCCGCATCCCATACTTCATACAGGACCTCCCTGACCAGACCGAGAGGTCCTGAATCTCCAACCTTGAGCAATCTATGATCGTTCATCTGTGGCAACCCCTCGTGACCCCCCCCGATTCGATTTGGCGGCGAGAATGACCTCCGCGATATCTTGAGTGGCGATCTGATCGCTGAGTCCCTTGCTTTTGATCCCATCCTCAAACATGATCAGACAATATGGGCAGGCCGTCACGATGACATCGGCGTTTGTCTCGTTCATCGCCTGGTCCAGTCGTCGGTGATTTATCCTCGTATTGGGATCGATCTCCATCCACATGTGGCCGCCGCCTCCCCCGCAGCAAAATGCGTCCTGGCATCGAAGTTTCATTTCCTCTAATTCGAGGCCAGGGATACTGGTGAGAGCCGCGCGGGGTTCTTCGTAGATATCGTTGTATCGGCCGATGTAGCAGGAGTCATGGAATGTGTAGCTCACGTCATCTGGGGCAGCTCCACATTCGATTTTACCCTCTGAAATTAACTCGGCGATGTATTTGGTGTGATGGAGAACCTCATAGGCGCCTCCGAAGTGAGCATATTCGTTCTTGAGTGTATTAAAACAGTGGGCACATGCGGATACGATCCTGTTGAAACGGACCGACTCAAAGACAGCTATATTCTGCTCTACCATGACCTGGAAAACATACTCGTGCCCCAGCCGTCGTGCGGTCTCACCACAACAGCCTTCCGCTGTGCCCAGGATGGCGAAGTCGACATCAGCCTGATCCAGGAGTTCACAAAGCGCCTTTCCAGCTTCCTGACTGCGGTTGTCGTAGCCATATGCGCAGCCGACGAACAGTAAAATGTCCGTTTCATCTCCCGGTTCCAGAACGCGGACGTTAAGTTCCTTTGCCCACGGTGCTCGCTCTTCAATTGGAAGCCCCCATGGATTTCCCCGGCGTTCCATTTGGATGAGGGTTTCACCCACAGGCGCGGGAACATCGCCCGTTGTCAGCGTGAGGTAGCGCCTGAGTTCGATGATGGACGATACGGGATCGATAAAAAGGGGGCAGGCGTATAAACACGCCCCGCAGGTCGTGCACAGCCAGGGGGTCGCGGTATCGATCGTGCCGCCGAGGAGCTGGTTCTCCTGGTTGGAAATAAGATCGGTGTGGATGGAATCCTGGAGATCGAGGAGGATCGCCCTGGGAGAAAACGGCATACCGCTGTTGGTTGATGGGCAGACACTCTCGCAGCGACCACA
>CBDVCG010000180.1:0-5029 GCA_965372425.1 uncultured Anaerolineales bacterium | reverse complement strand
ACAGCCTGTGGCACAGCAGCTGCGCCGACGGAAGCTCCTGCAGAACCACCAGCAGGACCCTGCCTGATCATTGGTGCGCTCCACGGAGGGCCCATAAGTGATGCCGGCTACAACCAGGCGATGCATGAAAGCATCATGAAGATTCAAGAGAATATCCCGTGTGTTGAAATAATCGAGGCCGAGAACGTTCCTGAAGAGGCTGGGGCCATATCCACAATGGAGAACATGATCCAGCAGGGTGCGGAGATGATCATCGCAACGGCATTCAATCATCAGTACCCCGCGCTGGAACTGTCGGAGAAATACCCGGATGTCATCTTTGAACATGCGGGTGGCTGGGAAATGAGCTCCAACTTTGCAAACTTCTTTGGTGAACCCCCCGACGCCTGGTACATGATGGGTGTCGCGGCAGGTCTGATGACCGAATCCGATAAGTTGGGATTCGTTGCTGCATTCCCGCTGGGGTGGACACTGACTTTTGTCAACGCCTATGCGCTAGGTGCTCAGTCCGTAAATCCGGACGTCGAAACGATCGTGACGTATACCTTCGGCTGGGGCGACAGCGCCAAGGAAGCGGATGCGACCAACTCACTTATCAATCAGGGTGCAGATGTCATCACGATGCATGTTGATTCCCCGGCTACAGTGTTGTCCACGGCTGAATCACGCGGTGCCTATTCGATTGGATTCCAATCGCTGGCCGCTCAGCAGTTTGCTCCTGAGAACTGGATCACAGGCACCGGCTACACGCTTGGCGATACGCTGACCTGGCTTGCCTCAGGCGTGATGGATGGCACATGGGAACCGATCTTCCTGCGCTGTGGTATTGCGGATGGCTGTATGGCGATCGCGCCTTATGGCTCGAAAGTTCCGCAAGAAGTGCAGGACGCAGTTGACGAAACCAGAGTCGGAATCGAAGAGGGCACCATCGTCGTCTTTGCAGGGCCAGTTGTGGATCAGGATGGCAATGTCAAGGTCGCCGAAGGGGAAGTCCTCACACCCGACCTCATGGGCTCGGTTGATTGGTTCGTCGAGGGCGTTACAGGAAGCCCGAACTAACACTTCCAAAATCGACGATTTCTACGTCATCGGCAGGAGACCATTTCCTGCCGATGACATGGATTGCCATGCATATGAAAACTTTTCCAAAATCAAAACTACTCTGTGTTAATAGTATCGGCGAGGCGGCAAGGGAATTACTCATGCCCGGATCTCGCGGGGAAATCCTGGCGGCTTTTTCGAAGGCGGTCTATCTAAAAGGCAGTCAGGGAGAACTGGTGTGGCTGGCAACCGAGGACGTCCCCATGCATCGCCGCAGCGTTCAGATACGAGGGCCTCTTCCCAAACTTGACTTGCATTCGAACTTTATCGTGAAGGAGCGTACGCTTCGATTTGACTGTGGTACTGAGATCGACTTAGGAGGGGTTTTTATTTGGAACCCCGAGCGACTTCGATTGGATAGCCTCCCGCTTCAAAGAGAGCTATATAGTCCCTTATTCGAGATGACTCATTCGTGGGAAGACCTGTCCTCGCCGAAGGGGTTCGGATGTCTCATCCCTGAAATCGCAAAGATTGCTAGCGGGCAACCCTTGCCTTCCACGATCCCATCTGGATATCCGGCGGTGAACTTCGCATGGCCTGAGATTAGAGAGATATTCAGCATCGATTCTTCGATTGACCACGCACAGCTTCTAATATCCGCGGAAAGACTGATCGGCCTGGGGAGCGGTCTCACACCTTCTGGTGATGACTTCATCGGTGGGATGCTCTTCATCGTCGAGACCCTTCACAAACTATACGGGCATCTTCCTGGATTCCGACCTCAGGATCTGCAATTATTCCTCGCTTATGCGAGGCGAAACACAAACTTGATTAGCTTCACCCTCCTTAAAGACCACACTGGGGGATATGGATCTGAGGCACTTCATAGGTTCGTCAACGCCGTGTTGACCGGTGAATCTCGAGAACGGATTCATCATTTCGCCCTGAAATTGGCCGAGATGGGTCACTCCACAGGTTGGGATATCCTTGCTGGCGTCTGGACTGGAATGTTGCTCGGCGTCGGTGACAAGGCAGCCCTGATCCTTTAACTTACTTTCAACGAAAAGGTGGAAATTATGGAAATTAAGCAGAAGATTGAGAAGGCCAACGAAGAAACCACAACCCGGCTCAGTTCTGGCGATCCCGTCCTGGTTGACATCGCCCCTGCTGGTGAAGTGATCCCGGGTATGGAAGGGCAGATGATCACCCATGCTGGGCCACCCATTGAATGGGAGCGAATGTGCGGGGCGCAGCAGGGCGCCCTTATGGGCATGGTGATATATGAGGGTTGGGCTGATAGTGCTGATGAAGCAAGGAAACTGCTCGAGAATGGGGAAATTCAATTGGAGCCCAACCATCACCACGACGCCGTGGGCCCAATGGCTGGAACCATCTCGCCATCTGCCCCGGTTTGGGTGGTTGAGAATCGAGCGTTCGGAAACCGTGCCTACTGTCGCCAGGTGGAAGGCAGGCAGCAGTTTGGTGAATACAGCGAGGAGGCCTTGGATGGACTCCGGAGTTGGCGGGACCTCTTTGCTCCAACCCTGCGCGAGGTGGTTCAAGAAATGGGCGGATTAGAACTCAACCCGATTATTATTCAAGCTTTACAGATGGGTGACGAGATGCATAACCGGAACAGCGCCTCCTCTAGTTTGTTTGCTAATAAGATGGCCGTAGCGATGGCCGCTGCAGAGATCCCCAAAGAAAGGGCGCTCCCTACCCTTGGATATCTCACCGGGCATCATCTTCTATTCCTTGGATTGGCCATGGCATGTGGGAAAGCGATCACAGACCCAGCACATGGAATAGCCTACAGCACGATTGTCACGGCTATGGCGCGCAACGGCACCGAATTTGGAATTCGGGTTAGTGGCCTGGATGATGTCTGGTTTACAGCGCCAGCCCCGGTTGTGGAAGGTTTATATCTGCCCGGCTACTCGGTTGAGGACGGGGGTCTGGACATGGGCGATTCGGCCATCGCCGAAACCGTCGGCTGGGGAGGATTCACGCTCGGAGGCGCACCGGGGATTCTTAGCCTGGTAGGGGGCACGCCCGAAGAGGCCATGGCGTATACGCGCGAAATGAGAAAGATCACAACCTCGCTCCATCCGACATATCGTATGCCGATATTGGGCTTTGCTGGGACATCAGTTGGTATTGATATCCGCAAAGTCGTCCAGACCAACATCCAGCCCATCATCGATACGGCCATAGCACATAAGGACCCTGGCTATCCCATTATTGGTGCGGGAATACTTCGCGCGCCAGAAGGGTGTTTTAAAAAGGCTTTGGCCGCCTTTGGGGAAAAGTACAAGTCATAACGATGCGATTTCATCATCGGCAGGAGTAGAACGACATGGCTTTCGGCTTTGTCATCCGACAAAACGAATACTACGACTCGGTCTTCCTCATGGGCGTCAACAAGCGCCTATCTGAGATGGAGGGCGTCTCGCAAACCGCCGTTCTGATGGGCAGCGAGAAAAATAAGATGCTGCTGGCGGATATTGGGATTCATGGAGCCGAGATCGATGCAGCCCAACCCAGTGATCTCATCGTAGCGATAATTGCGGATTCGGAAGAGATTATTGAATCTGTCCTGGGTGATCATGATAATTATCTAACTGCGCTCGATGAAGGGGAATGGAAAACCCATATTCGAACATTGGAAGAAGCTCTCACCGAGCGACAAAGTGCCAATCTCGCGGTTTTATCTATTCCAGGGGAATATGTTTATAAGGAAGCGCGAAAGGCGCTCGAAGAGGATTTGAACACGTTTATATTCAGCAGCAATGTGTCGCTCGAAGAGGAATTGAACCTGAAGCGTTTTGCGGCAGAGAAGAAATTGCTTGTGATGGGGCCTGATTGCGGCACGAGCATTTTGGGCGGTAAAGGAATTGGCTTTGCAAACGCAGTACGGCAGGGTTCCATTGGTGCTATCGGTCCATCGGGGACGGGTCTTCAGGAATTCACCACCCAGATTCATCATGCCGGTCTTGGGATCTCACATGCCATAGGAACCGGAAGCCATGATCTCTCAGCCGAAATTGGCGGCATCACGACGATGATGGCGCTGGACTCGTTAGAAAGAGATCCCGGAACAGAGATCATCGCCCTCATCGCTAAGCCTCCTGAGAAGAGCGTCCTCGAGGGCATTTTGGTTCGTGTTGGGTCTTGCACCAAGCCCGTAATCGGCTGTTTTCTTGGGATGGAGAATATCGACGGAATATCATCACACGGATTTCATGCTGCTAGAACGATTGATGACGCCGCGCGGTTAGCGATAGAGCTTAAAACAGGGAGAGATGATGGTCAAAAACATGGACTTGACCAGGAGGATCGCAAGCTAGCACGGGAGATCAGGGAACAATGGTCGTCAGAGCAACAATTCATACGAGGGCTTTTTGCAGGGGGGACGTTCTGCTACCAATCTCAGCAGATCTTGGCGGAGGCTGGATTCGAGACTTACTCGAATGCGCCTTTAGAATCAAGGAACAAGCTGGCACACCTTGCGGAAAGCCGGGAGCATACGTTAATCGATATGGGGGATGAGCAATATACGCTCGGAAGACCCCACCCCATGATCGACGGCACGATGCGAAAACAGCGGCTTCTGTCTGAAGGACAAGACCCCGCCGTTGCTGTGATCCTGCTTGACTTCATTCTTGGATTTAATGCATCAGAGAATCCGGTTGGCGAGCTGCTGGGATCTATTCTCGAGGCGAAGCAAACCATGAAGGCAGGAGGGGGAGAGCTTGCTGTGGTTGCATCGATCTGCGGGACAGACAAAGATCCACAGAATATGGAACACCAAAGGGAACAGCTAGAGAAGGCTGGGGTAATTGTGTTCCAGAGTAATGCGAGCGCGACGCTTTTCTGTCGCGAATTGTTAAACGGAGGGTTGGATGTCAGATAAAGTTGATGAAATCCTCTCAGAGCCCCTCGTCGTGATCAACATCGGATTGAGAGGATTTGCAAAAAGTTTGGAGGA
>CBDVCG010000179.1:0-5031 GCA_965372425.1 uncultured Anaerolineales bacterium | reverse complement strand
ATCGGAGCCCAATCACTATCGACGGTGCGCCCCATAGCAACAATCGCAGACAGCTTGAGGTCCTCATCTGTGGATGAATACGCGTTCTCAATAACTGCTGTTATTGATTCCGAGGACGAGTATCCTAGCGATTCCAGGCAGTTTTGACGGATTTCGGTAGTGTCGTCATTTTCGAGCCCAGCAATAAGACAGAGCTCGATTTGTTCCACCAATTGAGGTGATAGATCGCGAACAGCGCCAAGGAGCATGTAATTGCCCAGAGCTTTCGCGGCAGCGGCACGGACTTGTGGCGACGAATCCTCAGAAAGAACCTGGATAAGTTTCGGTACGAGACCTGGGTCGTCGTATTCCCAGAGGTTTCGAAGGGAAATCCGTCTTACTTCAGGATCGTGATCTCTCAACCCAATCAGGTTGATCGGAGTATAAGAGAGCTCAATATTCGCATCTGCGAGTTCCCCAAGCTTATGTATAAGCGCCTGCTTCCTCTGGGCAGGAAACGAATGCCAAGCTCTAGCAAACAGTTCAAGGCGCTCAACATCTAAATCGGAGAGGAGGTTCAGATCATCTGTCGGAATTTCCTGAGACTCATCACTCAAAATGTCTAGGAGAGTTTCGAAAGATGTTTCCATCAGGATGAATCCAGCACCCGGTTCAGGGTAAAGTGATCGGATTTATAAAATCTTGGATATTAATATAGACCATCAAGGCCAATAGGAGAACGAAACCGATGGCGTGGGCATATCCCTGAAGCTGAGGGGAGATCCGTCGACCAAGGATGGCTTCAAGAGCAACGAACATAAGCCGGCCTCCATCAAGCGCAGGGATGGGGAGTAGATTCGCTATTGCCAGCCCCAGGCTGATCACGCCAATGATATTCAGCGTAACGAAGGGTCGTTGAGACGAGCGATCGATTGCACTTGCCCAGGACAACATATCGTGAATGCCCTTCAACCCGCTCACCCTGGCTTCCTCCGGAGTTGCTTCGCCTGAGATTAGTCTGCCAGGTAAGCGCATAAGCGCATTTACTTGAAAGAACATGGAGTCCACGCTCATTCCTGATGCTTCAATCCAGCCAACACTACGAACAGGATAGCCGAGTGTTACGCCAATGGGACCTTGTCCGTCGGGATATTCTTCGCGGGGCACTAAATTAACTGTGACAATTTCACCGTCTCTCAGAAGGGCAATAGTCGTGGGATCGCCCTTACTCGCGGAGACGACTTCGACCATGCGATCAAAACCATCAATGGCGATATCGTTAATGGATAAGACGAGGTCTCCTGCGATAATGCCGGCAGCATGACCTGGCGTGCCATCTGTGACATCCGTAATAAGAACTCGTTCAGAATCTGGTGCTGAAAACTTAAACGCGATGAAAAAAACGAGAAAGGCGATAATAATATTCATCAGTGGCCCGGCGAGCAGAACGACCGTACGAGTTCTCTTGCTCGAAGCCGCCAGTCCATCAGGCTCTTCTGGATCATCCTCTCCCGCCGGTCTGACGAAACCGCCGAGGGGGATCCAGTTTAATGTATATTTTGTGCCGCCCCTTTCAAACAGGGTTAGCATGCGTGGAGGAAACCCGATGCCGAATTCTTCTACCTTAACACCACGCAGGCGCGCTGCTAGGAAATGCCCAAATTCATGGGCTAGAATTAAGAAACCTAATACTGCGATGAAGAGAAGTATATCTAACACAAACGCCTTCTTGTATTTATGGACGAATTTTAAGGATTATATCACCGCGGATACGATACGAAGGATGTTACCTCAGGACTGCTCCTTCCCCTGGCTTGGATTCATAGATGTGAAGAACCTGGGTGATCTCCCTTAATCGATTGAGTACCTCAGGTGCCGATGAGCGTGTACATATGCAGTGTACATTTGGACCTGCATCGAGCGTATAGCACACCTGAAGCCCTTCGTGCCGCCATATTTCAATCTTTTTCATTAAATCAATCGAAGCTGGGTCTAAATAGATGAGGGGAGGCGTGGAGGTCTGCATGACTGCGTGCATCATGTTTGAGTCGAGTTCCACGATTTGAGCAAGTGCGGGAAAGTCGCCTTCGAGGATTGCGCTTCGACAAACATCCATCCTGCGTGGTGTGTCTTCAACCCGCGCAGCCTGCAGTGGGCTTGTGTGGGCTATGTCGTGACCGTAGGATGAGCCCTTTTCCTTATGTGTACTCGAGATCACGGCAATAAGATCGAGGAGATCCCAGTGTTCCGGCGGCGCAACTTGCACGGCGTATGAGTCGTCGCTCGTAGGGCCGCTGTACAGCTCAACAAACCCTCCAAGGATGGATCGTGCTGCCGAACCTGAGCCTTGACGAGCAATAATGGAAAGTTGTTTAGGAGGAAGGGATAGATTAGCAGCTGCACATGCTGCGATGGTGAGGGCCGAAAACCCTGATGCCGAGGAGGCGATACCTGTACCTGCTGGAAATGAATTGTGGCTCTGAACCGAAGCGCGTATTTGTATCCCCGCTATAGCCCTGATTTTATCTAGATGACTGACCACACGATCAAAGGCTAGGGGCTCGGCTTTGTGGTCGTCTAGTTCGAATTCGTCACGATCTAAATCAGGGTCAAACGATACTGTGGTGCGTGTTTCCAGCCCACCGAGTGTCATGGACAAGGAACTATTTGCCGGAATGCGAAGCCCGTGATCAAGATTTCCCCAGTATTTGATGAGGGCGATATTTGGATGGCTTATAGCAGTCGCGGTTTTCTTTGCCATACGTCGAGTTTATCATAGCCGAGTTTCGGGAGTCAGCTTGAACATGTACAATATGGTTGAAGTAAGCGAAATAACTTGGGCTTGCAGATAGGATAATGTGTCTATAGCGTAATTATTGCATTCATCTGATATGATTTGACCTGTACTTGATCTGAGGCGTTAGGGCATGCATGTCAATCGAGCCATTGTTTTTAATTGTGAGAATGAATAATCACGAACCATGGATAAAATGAAGGAATTGTTCCGAATGCTCGAGATGGTCAGCCGCACATTTGCGCTCTCCATCCGCTACTTACCTAGAGAGGTCAGAGATCCATTAGGTATTGCCTATCTGCTTTTACGCGTCTCCGATACGCTTGAAGACCATCATTCACTTTCGCCGGATGTCAAAGTTCGTCTGCTCGCGCGGTGGGAGGACGTCCTATTCGGTAAGATTGATGTAACCGATTTTCTACCCGAATTGAATACGCTGGATAATTCGGACCCAGATGTATTCGTCGCACAACGTGCGGATCTTATCTTAGAAGGCCTGCAAAGCTTGCCTGATCAAGTACAGGGGATCATCGTCCAGAGTGTCGCAAAGACAACTCGTGGAATGGCGCATTGGCAAACGCACGGTCCATCCATCGAGACAGTGGAGGAACTGGATGATTACATGTTCCAGGTAGCAGGGCGGGTAGGATATCTGGTGACGAATATCTTTGCGTGGTACTCGCCAAGAATAATGAGTCGGAAAAAGGAACTGATGCCCATGGCTAGAGAATTGGGCTTGGGACTTCAGACCGTGAATGTAATTCGAGGTTTGCGTTCAGATTACGAGCGGGGTTGGGTATTTGTTCCTAATTCATATCTACGTTCTGTAGGGATTACGAAGGGTCAATTGTTTGATCCTAAATATGAGGACGGAGCGATGCGGATTGTAAACATGCTCTGTGATAAATCCGAGACGCATTTGCTGCATGGAGTGAATTATATTAGTGCCCTTCCAAAAAGTTTACACCGCCTAAGATTGGCTTGTATGTGGCCCTTATTCTTTGCGCTGAGGACACTTACACTAAGCAGGTACGACCCTGCTGTTGTGTATGGCGAAGTCAAAATGACTCGCAAAGATGTGAAGACCATTATGCGGAGAACCACTTTTTTTGGGTGGTCTAACCGCTGGATGTATTATTACTTTAAAGCCCTGGCATCCCCTCTCGCGACATAATTCACTTCAAGAGTAAATTTAACGAACACGGCGTTTTCCAACGGCTTCGATACGTTTCATATTATCAATAAGCAAGTTTTTGAAGAATTCGCGCGCAAGTAGAGGCTCAAGGCCTGATTGATGGATCGATCGGTATGGCCGTTGCTCGACGGAATGATAGGGATGGTGAAGCTATTAAATCTTGGCGAAATCCTGAAACCCTTACGTCAGATAAAAACGCTTCAATTAGACTTCAACAACTTCGACGCGAGTGCCGCCTGGCATGGATACGGTAACATCACCGGGAATGTAGGACACCAGAGGGGTGGTCCAACGGAAAATCCATTTTGCATCATCTGGTTTGGCATTTACACATCCATGCGACATGGGAACACCGAAGTTGTTGTGCCAGAACGTGGAATGGATTGCGACGCCATTTCCAACAAATAGCGTTGTCCAACCGATCCCGGGAAGATCATACCCGCCGCCTGTTGTTCCTCCACTCATATGAGTCGAGACAAGTTTGCGCCAGATAGGATGAGGACCGAGAGGCGTAGACCATTCGTCAACCGGATTACCTTCATAATCAAATTTTACACCTGATGAGATACGGCAGAAATAGACTTCACGACCACGTTCAAAACATGAGAGAGATTGGTCCCGAAGATTTACAATGACTCGCTTGTCTTCTACTTCCGGGCGAATGGGTGCGAGCTCCTCATCACTTAACGGACGAAATGCTTCTGCATCCGCGAGAAGAATATCGCCGTAACCGAACTTTTCATTGAGGCGGTATATAGTTATTCCAGTAGCCTCATCCTTTCGGATTTCATCGACCCACAAAATTTGGCTGTAGTACAGTCTTGGGGTTGGATTCTCTTTTAGCCAGGGGGATCGAGCCGGAGGATTGTCGAGGCTAAGGTCGACCCAGGGGACAGTCACTTCTGCCCACATACCCTTTGTCTCGCCACTTTCTGGGAGTGCGGAGACTGGCATATTGGGTCGGTTCTCAACCGGCTGTAAATTGCCACACCATATATATCCATCCGGGGTCTCGATCCACTTTTGATTGATGCGATAAGGATGGGATCCCACGACTTCTCGA
>CBDVCG010000178.1:0-5035 GCA_965372425.1 uncultured Anaerolineales bacterium | reverse complement strand
GCGTCCTCATACGGGTGTCGAAAACTTGTTGCCTGCGGGTGACAAAGTCATCCGAACCGTCTCAGATTGACCGCATGATGGACACTATAAAGAGATGAGGATGTGATGATGCAATTACGAACCTATATTCTCGTGGACAATATGCAGCCTCAGTACGCAGCCTTCACCGGAAAAAGAACGCTTGGAATGATCCCGGCTGTGGGTATGGCACAGATGTATATTGAAGTTTCCCCTGCAGCGGAGATTTATACCGTACTGGATGTTGCCCTGAAAACTACCGAGGTGCGTCCTGGTTATCTCAATATGGGTCGGGAGTATGGCTTTGCCGAATTTCACTCTGAACACCAGGAAGCCGTCAAGGAAGCTGGCGCGAAGGTGCTCGAAACTCTAGGGTTGAAGGAAGGCGATAGGCTTAAGCCGACGGTGCTCTCTTCCAAGCTAACCACCGGGATCGATCCCTACGAAGCCCAGCTCATCAACGCGCGGAATGCCGGAGGACTATTGTTGGCCGGGGAAACGCTTTCGGTCATCGAGGTCGTCCCCGCCGCTTACATCGTCCTGGCGGCGAACGAAGCCGAAAAGGCTGCCAACATCACCTTACTGCACTATATCTCACGCGGCGCCTATGGCCGATTGTTCCTCGGTGGCACAGAATCGGAAGTTCGGCAAGCGCGTGATGCTGCAGTGAAGGCTGTTGAATCCCTCACTGGTCGAAGCAAGTGAGGTGGGGATGATGAAGATCTTTTACACATGTGATGATGTTGAAAAACTTGTCGCCAGTGGAGTCGATCATATTGAACTCGGACCCGGTGTAACCATCACCGATCTGGCGCGTGAGATGGCGGAGGACCACGGTATCAAGCTAGTGTCTCCCGAAAGCACGATCGCAATCACCACATATTCCCCCTTGCCCGCACGTACCGCCGGAGACAAACCATCAGGATGCCAGCACGGGTATACCACTTCCTCACAATCGGAATCGGTTAAACCATCAACCAAGAATAATTCCGAAGGGATGGTTGGACGCCTAGTGAATATCGTCAGCCGCATGGCGGACCAAGGAGACTGATATGCAGATTGCAAAAGTTGTGGGTGCTGCGATATCCACGGTGAAGGACGCACGGCTGCAAGACTCGAAACTGTTAATAGTCACAGACGTGGACCAAGCCGGGAAAGAACTCGGGAAACCTTATATCGCACTTGACCTTGTAGGTGCAGGTGATGATGAGCTCGTCATCATCGTGCAAGGGAGCTCTGCAAGGGTTGCAGCTGGAGACCCGACTACTCCAGTTGATGCGGCGATAACGGGAATCCTCGACTCACTCAGATACAAACAGAAGCTAACCTATCGGAAACACTAAAAAAAAAGCGTCTTCGGAACGAATAGGATACGGAGGAACGCAATAATGTCTGAGGAAAGATCAGAATTAATCGGAAATCAAGCTCTGGGTATGATTGAAACACTTGGCCTCGTCGCGGGTATTGAAGCCGCAGATGCCATGACCAAAGCATCCAATGTGACCCTGCTCGATAAGAGAAAGATCGGTGGGGGCTACATCACTGTGATGGTGCGCGGGGATGTCGGTGCTGTAAGAACAGCGCTCCGCGCTGGTCGCTCGGCTGCTGAAAAGGTGGGAGAGGTAGTGTCATCTCGCATCATTTCGGGCCCGCATTTCGATATCGAGGACCTGCTTCCGGAGGTTGTTTCGCCAGCGGCTGGAGAATAATGGGAGGGTTCTTCATCGATGGGACACAATAAAGTTACGCCCTCTCGTTTACAAAAAAAGAAGCGGGATGGTGATGCTATCACCATGCTAACAGCCTACGATTTTCCAATGGCGAAGTTTATACAGGAAGCCGGGGTGGATATCGTACTCGTGAGCGATGTCGTTGGGACTGTAGGGTTGGGGCGGTCTGAGGCCGTATCGGTTAGTCTCGAAGATATGATCTATCACACGCTGGCTGTACGAAATGGAGTAGATCTCTCCATGGTCGTGACCACGTTGCCCTTTGGCTCTTACGAGAATCCGGAGCAGGCGGTTGAGAGTGCGGTACGACTTTTGAAGGAAGGGCATGCGGATGGGGTGCACCTCGAGGGAACGGTGGAGGATGCAGGGAAAGTCTTCGCCATCGTGCGCGCTGGGATCCCTGTGATGGGACATTTGGGAATCACGAAACAAAAAATCGTCAGGTCCGGCGCAATTCGTATTCAAGGTCGTACCGCGGCGAGCGCGGCTTCCATCTTGGAGGATGCTCTAGCCTTTGCGCGCGCGGGAGTCTTCGCCCTTGTTCTGGAATGCATTCCCCAGCGGTTGGCTGAAGTGATCACCCGTAGCTTGGATATTCCCACGATAGGCATTGGTGCCGGTGCGGCTTGCAATGGACAGGCATTGGTCACGCAGGATATGCTGGGTTTGTTCAAAGAATATTCACCAAAGTTTCTTAAAGTATATATAGATCTTTCAGAGGTCATCGTCGAGACAATTTCGACATTTCGTGAGGAGGTTGAGCAGGGTATTTTCCCCACTCCTGAGCATAGTTACAGTATTGATGAAGATGAAATGGAGGAACTTCTCACAGCCCTCGATTCTGCATTTGGAGATTGATGGACCATCTGAGACAGATGCTTCACGGTGTGATTGGACTGGCTAGCCTTTGTCTCTTCCCCGTACCCAAGAGAAAGATGATGGACCTATTCATCAAAGATAACAGGAAGGATGCATGTCTCAAATAACTGTTGTCGTACAACATGAAGTTGGGCTTCATGCAAGACCAGCCGCCCTTTTTGTGAAAAAAGCCAGTGGATTCGAATCCGAGATACAAGTCACTCATGGGGATAGGACCGCCAACGCCAAGAGCATCTTGAATGTGCTCACACTTGGAGTACATCAAGGCGCGGAGGTAACCATAGATGCGAACGGTCCCGATGCCGATGAAGCTTTATCGGCGTTGGAGCAGTTGGTCGAGAGCAATTTCGCCGTCGAGGATTGATACGTGCTCGCATCCATCATGTATTGGTAAACTCGCTCTGGGTTTCCCCCTCCAGAGATTTTCGCACCGTTCCCATTATCTCCCAGGTATAGAAAACTCACTGGCTAACTTGGGGTGGCGCTCTTGACCATACCCGATCGTGTTGCAGTCAGGCCCTCACTTTAGCTACTTCGGTCATGAATGCTTTGACTCGCTTCGGATCGACGGGATTCCAAATATGACCGTCTACTTTGAACGTGGTGCCGACGATTGCCCCATCAGCGATGGAGATCTGATCCACAACATTATCAATATGAACGCCTGTGTTAGCAAACACGGGAGTATCCGGGACAGCGTTTTTTACTGTACTGAGGACCTGTGAAGAGGTCTCGTCACCGGCGATAAGGCCCGAAACGCAAAGGGCATCTGGTTGATTGTTGAAGACGGTGGATCTTGCGATATCTTCGATATCTCTTGTTGCAAGGTAGGCGGCCGATTCCGGGACGATGTTGAAGAACAGCCGCACATTTTCAGCACCTACCGTATGTTTATGTCGTATGGAGACACCGCAGTTCGTGTTCCATAGCCCAAAATCGCTGGCGTACACACCAGTGAAAATCTCACGGATAAAGGACGCGCCGGTGGCTGCAGCTAAATCTATGGATGCGACCGGGTCCCAAAGGACATTCACACCGAATGGCACCTTGATTTCTGACCGAAGTTCACCAATGACGGATGCCATCGATGCCACCGTGACGGTGTCGACCTTTGTTAAATAAGGCAGGCTTGCTTCGTTCGAAAACATGACAGCATCGACTCCTCCGAGTTGGAGAGCTTCGAGATCCGCTCGGGCGTGGTCGATCACGCTTTCCATCCCTGATTCGCGGTCATATTGTGGATCGCCGGGTAGAGGGAGTAGATGGCACATTGCAATAATGGGCTTGTTCGTCCCGAACATTTCCGTGATCCATTTCATGTCATCCTCCGATTAGACAATCTTCAAAATTAGGGCGATTAGCACTATTTTAATGATCTGGGAGCCGCCAGAATGAACTATGGCGGCTAGGACATCTCTACCAGAATATTAGAAACAAACGTTGGGGGCAAGGTGGATTTGTCCCGAAGCGGAGGTTACTTAATACTCGATGACCGACTCCCTCTTCCAGAATTGGCCAAATTATGTTCCTCAGCATGAAGGTATAAGATGCCTATTGGCAAATTCGGTTAAGCGCATGATCTCTGCTAGCGCAAGCAGTACATGTCTGCCTCGAGGACGATATGGATGTCTTGTGAATATTACCGGCTGAGGGGGCGATCATCACAGACTATAAGGGCAGCTTAAAGAAACTATGTCTGCGGGGAAAGCAGTTCTCTTTCTCCGCAGACATGTCTTCTCAAGATCCAGAGTTACTGGAGTGGAGCTACAAGCGTGGCGAGCTCTTCTTCGACCATTTTTACCACGAGATCGTCAAGTGACAACACGCTGTAGTCGTCCACGTGGTGGGTCGTGTCATCGCCAGGTGCGCCACCGGCGCCGTAGGTGAGGAACAGGAACTTTCCGGAGGTCGCCTGCGCAAGCTGACGGAAGATGTATTCACCCTGATCATCAAGCCCGCTTGAAGCAAGAGGGAAAATCTTTATACCGCGCTCACTCGCAACCAGGGCATCTTCGGCGTAATCATAGTCCTGAGGATAACCCAGTTGTGGAGGAGCATCTGCAATGAGGAAGATGATGCTGATCGTCTCTTCCTGTCGCCACTCTGGAAGGTGGATCGCCTTGTGTAATCCTTCATTCAGACTCTCAGGGTAATCCCCGCCGCCTTCAGCGACGACCTGGTCCAACTCTCGAATGAAATCTTCCACATTCGGGGTAAAGTCCAATGTCCGGCTCACGAAGAGATCTCTTCTATCGCGGTAAATCGTCATCCCAAAACGCACATCGGGTCTGGACGGGAGCGTATGAATTCGCTCAGATACGGAGATCATATTGTCCTTCAATTGCTGAATTTCATCACTCATGCTCCCGGTAGCATCGATGAGGAAGTGGACATCCAGACGTACAGGG
>CBDVCG010000177.1:0-5048 GCA_965372425.1 uncultured Anaerolineales bacterium | reverse complement strand
TAATTCTACCCGCCCTTTATGGCAGCCGCGCCATCCTGGCTCGAGAGAACACCATGGGCTGGGGTAAACGCTGGCCCACAATCCTGATCCTGGGTCTCGCATACGGCATCATCGAGGAGGGCTTGATGATTAAATCCTTCTTCGATCCAGCATGGCCGGATCTTGGCTTGTTCGGTGTCTACGGCCGCTGGGCTGGGGTGAATTGGGTCTGGGTCGTTTTCCTTACGCTGTTCCATGCTGTTTTCAGTATTGCCATTCCCATATTGCTCGTTGAGATGCTGTTTCCAAGTCGGCGGGATGAGCGCTGGCTCGGGAAGAAGGGCATGATATTTTTCACTGCGCTGTTGAGCTTTGTCGTCCTATTTGGTTTCTTCGTGCTCGCCCCATACCGGCCTCCTGTGATCCCCTACCTCATGGCTGTGACTCTAACAGTGGCGCTCTACATCATCGCCAAGCAGATGCCCGCACAATGGGCCACGTCTATCCAAAAGCCGACTTGGCGTCCACTATTACTTGGTCTCCTGGGCTTATGTGGGACGTTTATTTTTTTCATGCTCGGCTGGGCGCTGCCCTCTCTTGGACTGTCTCCAGTGCTTACGATCGCCATGATGATCATCTTCGCAGTGGCACTTCTCTTTCTCGTCCGTCGAGCCTCGGGGAACGGCTCATGGCAGGATGATGGCCGTCTGGCACTTGTCAGTGGGGCGTTGACCTTTTTCATCCTTCTCGGACCTATTTCTGAGAACGATGCCACCAGGCTGGATAATCCTGCGGGGATGACCCTGGTGGCGATCAGCGCTCTCGTCGCACTTCTCTGGATGCGTTTTCGGGTTGGACGACGCACGAAACAAACCAGCCCTGAAGGTTAATTCTCCCCCTTCTGACGCATCATTCAGCCGTCCCAGATATTTCCCGATCATCATCGACCAGGTATGACTTTCTTCACTCCCCCATAGGTCCGCAATCTTATTTAATATATGAAATATTGGATATATTGAGGGCCCATGATGGATGGATATGCCCAGACCACGAATGTACTCAAAGCGATGGCTCATCCTTCCCGTCTCCACATTCTTGAAGCGCTGTCAAAAGAGGAAGAAGCATGCGTCTGCCACCTGGGACACATACTTGGGATACGGCAAGCACCTCTATCACAACATTTGGCCAAGTTAAGAGATGCGGGCCTGGTGATCGACCGGCGTGAAGGCACAAATATCTATTATTCTATGGCCGACAGGAGCCTCGGTCAGCTTCTCGAGATCACGCAATTCACAGTGCAGCTCCTGGCTTTCACCAGAGGTGAAACAGTCACCTTTGAGCTGCCCCGGGGTGATCAAACTAAAGATTGTCGGTGCCCACGTTGTGCCTTATTCAGTTTCCATCAAAAAGTTCATCTGACAGGAAAGAACAACCAGGTGACAAAATTAGACGTGAAAGTCCTCGGCCCTGGTTGTGAGAATTGCGACTAAATTAGAAAACCAAGTGCCTGGGGAGATAGAGACGCTCGAATTAGAGCAGCCCGAACTTGAGGTGAGCTTCGAAAAAGTCACCGATCCTTCCCGGTTTATTATCGAATTCGTCATGGGGACACTTGAAAATGGATCCAGAAAATGTCTTGGGTATAAATCGCCGAATCAGGTATTCTTCAATGCATTCATCCATTGTTCCACTTCTTATTTGAATCCAAGGGGTCATTTCTGGCAGCGTTATAACCTTATGATTTGCACGGAGAGACACAATGTCTAATCTGAAGGAGCGCCATGTCGGCAAAACAGAAAACATCGTCAGCCGGCTTTCCATCATCGATCGTCTGTTGCCGTTGTGGATATTCGGCGCCATGGCTGTTGGCATCGTGATAGGCGCTTTGATACCTGGAATAAAACCGATGTTCAACGCATTAAGTATCGGAACGGTATCAATCCCTATTGCGATCGGGCTGCTATGGATGATGTATCCTGTCCTGGCGAAGGTCAAATATGAAGAGTTAGGCAAGATCAAGGATGCACGAAAGCAATTTGGTGTCTCCCTCGCCCTCAATTGGTTAATCGGACCAGCCCTGATGTTCATTCTTGCATGGGTGTTTCTGGCGGATGAGCCGGGTTACCGAAACGGATTAATCATTATCGGATTGGCGCGATGTATCGCCATGGTTCTTATCTGGAATATGCTTGCCGGTGGAGACAGCGAATATTGTGCAGCGCTTGTTGCCCTGAACTCTGTGTTCCAGATTTTCATGTACAGCCCGCTTGCCTACTTCTATCTGTTCTTACTTCCGACCTGGCTCGGTGCAGAGGGGACAATCGTCGAGATACCTATGATCGAGATCGCACGCAGCGTGCTGATCTTTCTCGGAATTCCACTTGCAGCCGGAATGGTCACACGCTTTGTCCTTGTGCGGCGAAAAGGATCCGATTGGTATGACAACGAGTTCGCTCCCCGGCTTGGTCCAACGGCGCTGATCGGTCTGCTATTCACGATCGTAGTGATGTTCTCCATTCAGGGCGACATGATTCTTGCCAACCCGTTTGACGTGCTTCAGGTGGCCGTTCCGCTGCTTTTCTACTTTCTATTAATGTTCGCAGTCTCTTTTTTTATTTCATATCGTCGCAAATTCAGTTACGAGATGTCGGCCACTCAATCCTTTACCGCCGCAAGCAACAACTTTGAATTAGCCATCGCCGTCGCTATCGCCACATTCGGGATTGCTTCTCAGGAAGCTTTGGCGACTGTGATCGGCCCTTTGATTGAAGTCCCAGTCTTAATCGGATTGGTGTATGTGGCACTCTGGCTGAAACAGCGCTACTTTGTTAAAGCCTCCAGTGCGACGACTGGATAGATCGAGAGTGAATCGAATTTATCGCTCTGAGAAACACGAGTGTAAAGCGTGATGTTGACCTTATCAAGGAGATGAAATTCGATGGATTTTCAAGATCTCATCCGTAAAAGATTCAGCGTTCGTGCGTATTCATCCGATCCTGTGGAGGATGAAAAACTGGCGCGCGTCCTGGAAGCCGCCAGATTGGCGCCCACTGCATCAAATCGCCAGCCCTTTCGCCTCATCGTGGTCCACACGGAGGGACGAGAGGATGAGTTGCGCCGGATCTATAATAAGGATTGGTTCGTGCAGGCGCCGCTGGTGATCTGCGCTTGTGGAGTCCCTGATGAACGCTGGATTGGTTCAGATGGGATGGATTATCTTGGCGTCGATGTGGCCATCGTGATGGACCACCTCATCCTGGCAGCTACGGACGAAGGTTTAGGAACTTGCTGGATCGGTGCGTTTAATAAAGACGCGGCGCGGGAAGTATTACACATCCCCGACGACATCCAGCCCATCGTCTTCACGCCGCTCGGATACCCGGCGGAAACAGCCGAGCCAAAAGTACGCAGGCCACAAGAAGATTTAATTTTGTACGAAAAGTGGGAGTGAAGAACCCCGCAGCAGCGATCAACCGATGAAAAAGCCTGAATGGAGGTTTCCACCCCCATATCCACGCTTACCATTCATCCCCGTAGCGAGGTACAGGGTATTCTGGCTTTTTCCCATAATCTCTACACGGAGATGAAGTTCTTCGCTGCCAGGATACTTATACCAAAAAGCGTGCTTTGATGTCCCCAACAATAATGCGAACGCTGTTGAGCTAATCCGTTGGGTCCCTCACCTCTACGAGGACGGATTGCACGGCGAGGCGGTAGGCGCAGGTATCCCCCACCTCATCATATCCCCGGCACGTAAGAAGTGTGAGGCGGTAGTAGCCATCATTCCGCAGGATCGACATGTCATCAGGGTGGATGACGAAACTCGATGTCACGTGATATACATATTCCACCCCAGAGACGCTTAATACAATTTCATCCCCCCAGACCAGCGAAGAGAGATCGACAAATGGGCCGGGATCACCGGACGAGTCGTACACATGAGCCGTTATGAGCGATGTGCCCAATTGTGTTGGAAATGCCGTTCCTTCAAGATATCCTGCGCGATTCCCCAACCAGGTAACATCCCACCCGCGTGATCCAAGCGGCACACCCACAACGGGGGTCCTCACCCCGAGCTTTGGAACGTCGAGCATAAAATCATCGAGTGCCTGGAGTACCATATCCTCAGATTGAGGAGGCACAAAGGTGGAAACGCCGGGAGCGAAGCCCGTCTCCGGAAGCGCCGGCGCAGTCACTGTAAGTTCGGCGATGGCGAAATAAATATTGACGTCCGAACCGGGGTCGTAATATCGCTCTGTCGAGAGTGAATTGTACTGAGATTGTGGAGCAGAAACATCGCCGGTTAGGCTCGACCAGGCGAGCCTGGCAGCGTTGGTCACCCGTTCGCCAGGGGAAATCGCACCCAGTCGTACTTCGAACGCGATCTCACTAAACGCACCCAGAGGGAAGACATCCCAGGTCGCCCTCAGAATCGGGTCACCTGTGTCGTCCAACCCTGATGGTGCCAGACCCACACCCGTCCACCGAAGCGTGCCAGATTCATAGATAAGATCGACGGGGAGGAGGTCTTCGAGCAGCAGGTCGAATGCAATCGAGTCGCTGAGGGCGTCCTGTCCGACCCGAAGTGTAAATGTGATCAATCCTCCGGGGAAAACAACGGTTCGATCGGCAGATTTTCCAAGCGTCAGCGTTGGCTCGACGACGACAACTTCGGCAGCCGCGTCACGCAGGCTTCCAGAAGCCCAAAGCCACAGCGCGTCATTGTTCAATTGATCGCTACGTACGTTTCCCTGATTGTTGAGCACCACAACGTCGTAATCGATGGTTAAGATCTCGTCCACACCACCCGTGTTTGCGATATCTGCAAAGTTGAAATTTATTCTGCGACCCTGGTCTTCTGCTTGCACACTTCCCGTCGGTTCCGGTTGGATCGACGGGTTTCCGCCGGGGGCATTACATGCAGTGCTGAAGCCGCCTACCAAGGTTGTTGTCAGGCTCGCCGAACTAGGTGTGATGCTCACACACACATCAAATGCGAGTCCCAGATCAAGAATATCTGTAACGGTCGCATTCCGTATCGTACCGGGCGGGATAGTGAGCTCGATACG